>CALWAU010000037.1 GCA_944375795.1 uncultured Clostridia bacterium
CTGTACTTACGGTCGATTACAAGTTGTCCCCGACAGAAAAGAAAATTTGTGAGATGATCCCGGACAAATTTTCCGAGATGATAAACGATGTCTTTTATGGATATATCACTTTTGACATCGATACTTACTGGCTGAAAAATCCTCTTATATCCGAATATTTTACCACTTCCAATGTCAGTGGTTTTGACGAATGGGGACATGATCTCAAGCCATTTTGGGTACCTGAAATTGCACAGCAAATGAAAGATTATCGTTGTATGCTTATTTCTTATCATTGGAACGATGTCAATCGTCAACTAAATTTACTTGGTTCGAGCGGAGAATCCACATATGGATATGGAATAATCTATTTAGATACAAAGTTTCGACATATAACCATTAACAATCCGGGGATAGAAGTTCTACTTAATCCTGATGATCAGGAAAACTGGGATGATTTTTTAGCTACATATTTCCATGAATTTGCTCATGTAGCTTCCCTTCAAAAAGATTTGTATCACAATGCCCTTGCACAAAGGGAGGCGCCTTTATCAGATTTGGAATACACTCAACTCTTTTTACTCGGTCAAGCGGATATGCAGGGACAAAAAGTAGGGGTTGCGCATGATTACTGGACAGGAAATTTTAAGGTTGGAATTCGATACTGGGCAACAGATGGCGGGGTTCTCCGATCCGACACTGAAACCAGCCCCCAAATTTGGCAAGATATGCCATATAACGGGAACGCCGATACCATCACCGCCATACCAAATCCGGGATATTATTTTGTAAAATGGACCGACGGTATCACAACCCCTCAGAGAACTGACACAAATGTTTTAGCTACTATAGAAATCTGGGCAATTTTCAAAAAAATCGAATAGCATCTTATTTCTTCGCCTTTGTCAAACATTTTTATGTAACAACAAAATATTCGATTCCTGCTTTCAGGCAAAAATACCGCTAACTTCCAGGTTTTTGCCATGCAATACTTTTGTCTCGGGTCACCAAACGGAAATGTCCCGGGTTGTTTACGGGATAATCCGCAAACGGCCCGGGACTTTTCTTTATCGCCGTAAAAAACGACAGCTGCCGGTACGGAAGCTGCCGTTTTCTTTCTGTTTTTTTCGGGCAATCGTCATTTCCTGCGTTTCGACGGCGTCAACGCTCACGCCGGGCAGAGAGTACGCCGACAGCGACCCGCCCCTACATCCGCCCTGGAGAAAAGCCGGCGAATCCGGTCAAAGAAGAATTTCTTCGGGCAATTCCTCGTTTTCAGACGTAAAATTCCGTTTTGGTGTCCCGCGCAAAAAGGCGGGCGAGCAGCTCCATGCAGCGGGCGCGGCAATCCTCCCCCGCCTCCTCCGCCCTTCCGTAACAGAGGTCGTACACGGCGTTGGTGATGGGCAGGTCTACGCCGTGCGCCTCCCCCAGCTTCTTCATCGCCGCCGCCGTCGGCACCCCCTCCGCGAGCTTGGGGAATTTTTCCCCCTTCACCAGCATTTCTCCGTACATGCGGTTGTGGGAATATTCGCTGAACAGCGTCGCTTCGTAATCGCCGAGATGCGCAAGCCCGTAGGCGGACAGTTCGCTGCCGCCCATCGCGCGGATGAGGCGGGCTACCTCCCTGGCGCCGCGCGCCATCAGCGCGCCCTTCAGCGCCCCGTATCCGCACCCGTCGAGCACCCCCGCCACGATTCCGACCACGTTTTTCGCCGCCGCGCCGATCTCCGTGCCGATGAGGTCGGTGCCGTAATAGAAGCGGATGAGTTCGCTGCGAAAGCCGTCCGCCAGCTTTCTTTTCAGCGCCTCGGAAGTCGAATCGACGACCATGCAATTGGGGATCCCCTGCGTGAACGCCTGAATGTGGCCCGGCCCCACCCATACGGCGATATGCGCGGGGGAAATCCCGCTCTGCACGAGGACCTCGGACAAACGGTTTCCCGTATCCGCCTCGATGCCTTTCATGCACAGCACGAAATCCTTATCCGCGACGTCGTAGGCGCACACACGGCGCATAAACCCGCGCAGCCCCTGCGAGGATATGGAAACGATGAGCGTATCCGCCCGCGTCACCGCCTCTTCGAGGTCGCAGGTCAGGCGGATGCGCTCGTCCAGGGTCACGTATTCGTTTTTGCCCGTCTTTCTGAGCGTTTCATAGGAGCTGCCGCCCTCCGGCCCCCAGGAACAGACGTCGAATCCTCTGCCCGCGAGGTACCAGGCGATGAAGGAGCCCCATCTGCCGCAGCCCAACACCGAAATTTTCATATCTTTATCTCTTTTCCGAAATTGGCAATATTCTCCCCGTTTGACGGGGGCAGGGTTGCGCCGACGTACTTTGCGCCGCCCCTTTTCGCTTCGCGTAAGCGCGCGGATTTGGCGACGGGAGCGTACATACGGGTACGTGACCCAAGCAAAATCCGGGGACGACAAAGTATCCGGACGATACCAAAGCGCGGATTTCCGCAACGCCCCGCAAAAAGCGAACTTTGAAGCGTCAGGCGCGGCCGGGACGCGAAGCCCGCGGGTTTGGCGACGGGAGCGTACATACGGGTACGTGACCCAAGCAAAATCCGAGGGCGACAAAGTATCCGGACGATGCATCACGCTTCAAAGAGGGTTGCGCTCGACAAATGCCCTCGTCAACGTCACATCATCCGTATACTCGATTTCCGAGCCGACCGGAATGCCGTGGGCGAGCCGCGTCACCGTGACGCCGAGGGGCTTGATGAGCCGCGCGAGGTAGAGCGCGGTGGCGTCCCCCGACACGTCCGGGTTGGTGGCCACGATGACCTCCTTGACGTTCCCCTCTCCGATCCTCGCGAGCAGCTCCTTGATGCGGATATCGTTGGGGCCCACCCCCTCCATGGGATCGATGACGCCGTGCAGGACGTGATATACTCCCTTGAACTCGTGCAGTTTTTCGATCGCCGCGACGTCCCGCGGCTCCTTGACGACGCAAATGGTGCTCTTGTCCCGCACGCGGCAGATCTCGCACACGTCCTCCTCGGTGAAATTGCCGCAGATCTTACAATACTTCACGCGGCGCTTCACGTTTATGATCGCGTCCGCAAAGGCGCGGGCGTCCGGCTCGCTCATGTCCACGATGCGGTAGGCGTACCGCTGCGCCGTCTTTTTGCCGACGCCGGGCAGCTTGGAAAATTCGTTGATCAGCCGCCCGATGGGCTCGATAAAGATATCCATGGGTCAGATCATGCCTCCGAGCGAGCCCATGTCGCCGTACTTTCCCATCTTTTCCTCGTACACCTTGTCCGCCTTGGCATAGCCGTCGTTGATGGCCGCCATGATGAGGTCCTCCAGCATCTCCACGTCGGTGGGATCGACGATGCTCTCGTCCAGCTCGATGCCGTTGATGATCTTTTTGGCGTTCATGTACACCACCACGGCTTCGCTTGCCGCCGTGCCGACGATTTCCCAATCGTCCAGCAGCGCCGCCGTCTTTTCCATCTCCTCCTGCATCTTCTGCGCCTGGCGCATCAGATTCTGCATGTTTCCGTTTCCGCCTTTGAAGCCTGCCATGTTTCCTTCCTCCGTTTTTTTGATTTTTTTTCAGTCTACCTCTATCTTCACGCCGGGAAATTTTTCCTTCAGCTCGGAAAGGCTCTTGTTGAAATCGTCTTTCTTCTTCCCGCGCAGCCGGATATCGAAATCGCTGAGCCCGATGGCCTCCAAGGCGCTCTCCACCAATCCCCTGTGATCGGGCCGGGAAAGGGACGCATAGATGGTCTCGCTTTCGGTATACAGCACAAATTTTCCGTCCTCGTACGCGCAGTCGAGGTCCATGCAAAGGGTGAACAGCACCCCGTTTTTCGCCGTCTTGCGCAACGCCCGCAAAAAGCTGCCGAACGTCGCCTTCGCGTCCCCGGGCACGGCGTTCGCGCGGACGGCGGGCCTTGTCCCGGCGGGCGCCTCCGCGGCCTTTGCCGCCTCCGTCTCCCTTTGACGTTTCCGCTCCCCCGCGTCCCTTTTCGCCGGCCTTGCCTCCTCGGAAGGAAGGGACGGCTCGGGCAGAAAGCCGGGGTCGAAATAGACGTTGCCGCCCGTTTCCGCCTCGTCGGGGGGCGGGGTTTCGTCGTAAGGGACGCTATCTTCCGCCTCCGGAGGAGGTGCGGCGGGTTCCGTCCGAAGCTCCTCCCGGGGTTCGGGCGCCGCCGAAACGGGCTCGGATTTTCGGGCCGCGGGAGCGGGAACGCCCCCTTCCAGCCGCTTTTCCAGCGCGGAAATGCGGGAGAGCAAGCTCTCGATATCATAATCCGCCGCGGGCATGGCCGCCTTCATCACCGCCGTTTCAAACACGATGCGCGGAGAGACGGAATAGCGAAGCGCGTTTTCGGTGTCCGCGAAAATCTCCGTCGCGCGGAGCAGGCGATGCCCGTCCGTCTCCGCCGCCAGCTTCGCCACCGCCCCGAATACGTCGGAAGGAAGGGAAAGTATCTTTTCCGCGTCCCGGCACATTTTTGCCACGGCGCAGGCATTCAGATAATTCATGACGTCTTTGAGGAGCATCCCCACGCTCTTCCCCCCCGAAAGCACCTCCTCCGTGCGCGAAAACGCCTCGCCCGGATCGCCGGACAGCACGGCGGCGCACAATGCGCCCGTTTCGGCGAACCCCGCCCCGCCGAGCACGGACGTGACGTCCGCATACGTCAGCTTTCCCGCGCTGTACGAAACGCAGGTATCCGCGAGGGAGAGCATATCCCGGACGCTTCCGGCGCCCGCGCGCGCAATGGCCGCCACCGCCCCCTCCTCATACGGTTTTCCGATTTCGTTCAATACCTGCCTGAGCCTGTTTTCGAGATCGGCCTGCGGAATGAGCTTGAAATCGAAACGCATGCAGCGGGAAAGAATGGTGGCGGGGATCTTCTGCGCCTCGGTGGTGGCGAGAATAAATACGGCGTGCGCGGGCGGTTCCTCCAGCGTTTTCAGAAGGGCGTTGAACGCGCCCGTGGACAGCATGTGCACTTCGTCCACGATGTACACCTTGTATTTCCCCGCGACGGGCGGATACTGCACTTTCTCCCTGAGGTCCCGCATCTCGTCCACGCCGTTGTTGGAAGCGGCGTCGATCTCCACGATGTCGAGGTTGGAGGGGTCGGCAAGCGCGCGGCATACCGCGCATTTGCCGCAGGGGGAGCCGTTTACGGGATGTTCGCAGTTGATGGCGGCGGCAAAAATCTTGGCGACGCTCGTCTTGCCCGTCCCCCGGGGGCCGCAGAAAAGATAGGCGTGCCCGATCCTGCCCGTCTCCGTCTGATTTTTCAGGACGGTCACGACGTGCTCCTGCCGCACCACGTCGTCCAGCGACGCGGGGCGAAATCTCCTGTACAAAGCCAGATATGCCATTGTCGTTCTCCCGTTGTTTCCTCGTCCGGCGCGCCGCGCCCCTCAGCGCTTGAGAAGCTTCTGCAGCTTTCTCTTGCTGCGCTGAATCGCGTTGTCCACGCTCTTTTCGCTTTTGCCCGTCGCCTCGCATATCTCCGCGCAGCTGAATCCGTCCATGTACATCACGGCGATGCGAAACTCGAAATCGGACAGTTCCTTGCTCATCTTCTGCAAAAATTCCCGCCTGTCCTCTCCGCGGATAATCTCGTCCTCGGGGCTGGAAACGGGCATTTCCCATTCCGACTGAAAGAGGGAAACGTAATTGTTGAGGGGGACGTTCTTTTTCCGCGCGGAGGCCTTCACGGCGTCGATGATCCGCCTGGAAACGCAGAGATAGGCGAAGTTTTTGAAACTCATGCCCCCGTCGCGGTCGGACTTATACTCGCTCACCGCGCGATACAGCCCGATCATGCCCTCCTGAATGAGGTCCTCCGTTTCGCCGCCGACGAGAAAAAAGCCGCGGGCACGGCCGCGCACCAGGCCCGCATACCGGGAAAGAAGTTCCTCCGTGGCCTGCTTGTCCCCGCCCTGCGCCCTTTCGACCAGCGCCTCATCCGAGCGCGGCATTTCCCGTGCGCTCTCCCCTGCCCCCTTCCTTTTCGTCATTCTCTTCGTCTCCTCGCCGCTTCGTACGCCGCGACGCCGAGCGCCACGGAGGCGTTCAGGGAATTGACTTTCCCGAACAGGGGAATGGAGAGCACCTTATCGCACTTTTCCTTCGTCAGCCGCCGCACGCCCGAATCCTCCCCGCCGACGACGAGGGCGATGTTGCCCGAAAAATCCTCGGCATAGAGGTCCTCGCCGCCCGCTTCGAGGGCATACACCCAATAATCGTTCTTTTTGAGCGTCTCCACGGCGGCGGCGAGGTTGGGCACCCGCGCCACCTTGATATGCTCGGCCGCGCCTGCGGAAATGCGGATGACGCTGCCCGTAACGGAAGCGCTGCCCGCCTTGGGAATGACGACGCCGTCCGCGCCCGCACATTCGGCGACGCGCAGGATGCTGCCGAGATTGTGCACGTCCTCTATCCCGTCGCAGAGAATGACAAAGCCCCCTTTCGGGCTCTTTTTTTCCGCGATGATGTCTTCGAGGTCGAAATACTCGTACTCGGTCGTATAGGCGATGACTCCCTGGTGCCGGCGACTCTCGCTCTCCTTGTCCAGCACGGCGCGGTCGGCGAACTGCACGCGGATACCGCGCTTCCTCGCCTCCGCGAAAATGACGGAAAGAGAGCCCTGCGCCCCCTTTTCCATCAGGATTTTGTCGATGCTTTTATCCGTCTTGAGCAATTCCGCGACGGCGTTTCTTCCTTCCGTTTTCATTTATCTGCCCGGTCTGAACGGTCGGTGTACGGCAGAGAGCTCATATTCTGCTTCCCCGCCCGCGGCGAGCAGCTCGCCGATGCGGCCGAAATCGCCCGTGAGATACAAAAAGCCGAGCACCGCCTCGAAGCCCGTCGAACGGTTGTACTCCGAGACGGAGGCATTTTTGCTTTTGGTCGCCTTTTTCGCGTTGCGGCCGCGGCGGAATATCTCCGCCTCCTCCTCGGTAAACCGGGGCAGGAGCGTTTCGAGAAATTCGCTTTGGCCGTGCGCCGAAACCACGCGCGACGCCGCGCGCTGAAAATCCGCCGCCCTTCCGCCGCCCGAGAGGATCAGCCTCTCCCGAACGTACAGCGTATACACGGCGTCCCCCACGAACGCGAGAACCACGGGGCTGAGAAGCTTTGCTTCCTCCCCGGAAAGGACACTTTCCGATCCGAACACGCTTTCCTCCGTTTTTTTGTATTCATTATAGCATATCCGCGCGGAAAATACAAGCGATTTGCGGGCGCCCGCCTCCACCCTCCCGCCTTTTTCCGCCTTTTTGTGCGGAAGCGCGAAGCTATGCGCCGGACACGGCCGCGAGATATTCGGCTATTCCCGCATAGATGCTCTCCGCCACCCTCTCGCGGAAAGACTCGGTGACGAGCAGGGCTTCGTCCGCGGCGTTGGACAAAAAGCCGCATTCGGCGATGACGGAAGTATAATCGGTGCATTTGAGCACATAATAATCCCCCGTCGCCGCCGTGCGCGGCGAAACGCCCTCCTCCCCGTAAAGGAGGTTGAGTTGCCGCTGGATCCCCTCCGCAAGTTTCTGCCCGCTGTCGCTTCCCGTGCGGTAGAATACCTGCCCGCCGCGCGCCGTCCGGGTGGGATAAAAATTCTGATGGACGGAAATCACGGCGATCGGCTTCGCCTCCTCGATGATCTCCTTTCTGCGGAGCATATCCCGTTTTTTGAACCCCTTCGTCGCCGCACCGTACAGCCCCGCCTCCGTCTTGCGCGTCAGAATGACGTCGAAACCCGCGCGCTCGAGCACCGATTTCAGCTCCATCGTCACTTCCAGATTCAAATCGCTCTCCTTCGTGCCCGTCGTCCTTCCCACGACGCCCCCGTCCACGCCGCCGTGCCCCGCGTCGAGGACGATGCACATCGGGCGCGTCACCGCAAACACGGGCACGGAAAGCGCGCCCATGCAGAGCGCGACGGCGGCGATAAAACCGCTCGCCACCACCGTAAACAATAAGATCCCGAGCTTTTTGTGAAAGCTTTTTCCCGTTTTCCGATTTTTTTCCATACGGTATAGTATATGTATTTTCCCTCCCTTCTATGAGCCCGCACGCCATGCGCCCGCGCGGGCAAAAAGACGGCAAACGGGCGCACCGCAATGCCGCGGTGCGCCCCTTCCTTCGTCATTTCGTCTGTCTTGTCATGCCGCCGAGCAGCGTCTTGTTTCCGAGCACCGACATCTGTTCGGCCTCCGGATGACTTTTCCCCTCCCCTTTGGCGGGCTTCTTTTCCCCTTTCTCCCGCGCGCCTTCTCCGTCCGTCGGCGGAGCGGGAGCGGCGGGCGCGGGCGGCGCCGAAACGGCGACGTTTTCCGCAAAATGTACGGCGAGCGTATAATTTTCCGCCTCGTGCATCAGCTCCGCATAGATCTCTTCCGCATGGGAGGTGCCTATCCGCTCCGCGCCCGCGGCGATGAGCGACTTGTAGTCCGCCGCCGTCTCCACCTCCGTCACTTCCAGCATGCAGCTGTCGTGCAGATCCCGTTTGAGTCTGCCGCAATCGGGGAAAAAGCCCACCGAGAGGTATTTTGCGCCGCATTCCGACGCCAGCCTGCCGATGCGCAGGATCTCGGCATACGTCAGGGTCTTGTCCGCCGCCACCTTGACGACGGCGCGTTTCGCCTTGCGGCATACCCGTTTGATTTCCCGGCGCGTATCCCCCGTCCGTCCGTTTTTGAGGGCGGAACGGCTGAGCACGAGCGTGATCTCCCTCGCGCCCGCGCGCAGGGCGAGCTTCGCCTCGTACGCCTTTACTTTGGCGACCGTCTCCCCCGTGCCGCCCACGACGCAATCGAGCGCGACTCCCTTTCCTTCCAGCGCGCCGCGCAGGAAAGAGACGTACAGCGGACTGACGCGGACGGACGCCGCGTTCACCCTGCCCGCGCTGTCCGCAATTTTTTTGAGCTCCGCGGGAGAGAGCTCCGCGCCGTCCGCTTTGAGCACGGCTTTGGAGAGGGCGGAAAGCACTTCGGAAATGCGTTTCTGTCGTTTGTATTCGCAAAATTCCTCCGCCTCGGTCGGCGAGAGGAGAATGCCCGAATTTTTACCCGGGAGGCCGCCCGGCGTCGTCGCATTGTTTTCCATACCCGGAGTATACGGCAAAAAAAGCGGCTTTATACCAATTTCCTCCAATTTGTGACAGTACGCGGAAGGTATAATAAGGGCATGAAAAACGCACTTTTAAGCGCGTCCGCGAGCGGCGCCTTCTGGTTATTGTTTTTATTCTTCGTCTGCTTTTTCGGCGTACATACCGTGCGCCTCGCAAAGCTGGGCTGGAAATACCGAAAACAGCCCCCTGCCGCGCCGTCCGAGAAAAAGCCGCCGGCGTCCGCCTCCCGCCCCGAGCCGAAGCCCTCCCCGGAACGCGACGGGCGCGAGCCCCCGCAAGCCCCCGCCCCGACGCCCGAACCCGTCTATTACATCGTCGAGCGCAAGCGCCGCAAAACGCGGGACAGCTATTCGCCCCCGCGGGAAATCCGCTTCAAATAGCCCCTTCCGATTTTCGGAAGGGGCTCTCTGTATCCGTCATTTCATCGAACGCGGCGGCGGCAGTCGGCCGACTTTATCCGTTTGCGCCGTTTTCTTCGGGTTCCGGCTCGACATACTTTTCGAGATTGCCCCCGTCCTCCCAAAGCCGTTCGAGATGATAAAACAGCCGCGTTTCGTCGTTGAAGATGTGCACGATGACGTCGCCGTAATCGATGACCGCCCAGCGCCCGTCGCGCACGCCCTCCGTGCGGGTGGGCTGAATGCCGTACTCCTCTGCGATCTTCTCCTCCACCCGTTCCCCGAGCGCCCGGATCTGCGTGGAGCTGGTTCCGCTGGCCAGGACGAAATAGTCGCAAAGGACGGTTTTGTCCCGCACGTAAATGGTGACGATATCCCGCCCCCGCCTGTCGGAGAGCGCCTTGCACGCCGCCTGAGCCAGCTGTTTGCTTGTGATTTCCGCCATACTTTTTCTCCTTATTCCGTTTTTTTGCCTTCCGATAAAAATTCGTACGCCGCCTGCGTGAGGGGATAAATTTCCCCGCCCTTTTTTCTGAGATAGGCGAGGGTGTCTTTCAGCGCCGCCTCCATGCATTCGTCGAGATGCTCCCTGCCCCCGGCGAACAGCGCGCGCAAGTCCTCCACGCCCCCGTAGTCCCGCCCCTCCTCCAGAAGGTCGCAGAGGAAAATAAGCTTTCCGAGCACGGTCATGTCCGGACGTCCGCTCGTGTGGAAGCGGATCGCGTCCAGCACTTCTTCGTCCGTCACCCCCATCTTTCGGGCGAGATACGCCCCCGCGTATTGATGCAGGACGGGCCCCGGCACCCCCGGCGGGGGAACGAACCCCGAAAGCAGCGGGGAATCGGGGGACAGGTTTTTGGCGCAGTCGTGAAAGAGCGCCGCCGTCACCGCCCTCTTTTCGTCCACCCCGAACGCGGGGGCGCGCTCGGCGGCCAGATACGCGACGCGGAGGCTGTGTTCCCTTCGAGAAGGCTTTTCCAGCGAAAGCGCCTTCGCGGCGCCGGGGATCTCGTACAGCCCCTTCTCGCGGACGTAGGCGGCGACCTCCTCCCCCACGTACGGGGAGATGTCCTCTCCCGCCGCCGCCCGAACGCGGATACGGGTGGAGGAGACGTCCTTTCCCTCATAGCCGATGATTTCAAACCGCTTCCCGAAGCGGGCAAAGAACGCCGCCTGTTCCCGTTCCGCCCAATCCTTGCGCTCGGCGCGCGCGCACACGGCGAGCGTCGCGTTTTTCAGGATATCCTCCGGCTGCCGCCAGGTGGGAAAATCGCGCAGCATATCCGTGCCCACCAGCCAGAAAAGCTCCGCTTCGGGAAATTGTTCCCGAAAGTGACGACAGGTGAGGTATGTGTAACTCGTCCCTCCCCTGCCCGCCTCGTAATCGCTCACCTCCGCGCCGGGAAGCCCCCGAAAAGCGAGGCGGCACATCGCCAGCCTGTCCCCGTCCGGGGAAAGCCGTTTGCCGCGCTTGTGCGGCGGCGTATGCGCGGGCATGATCAGCAGCCTGTCCAGCCGAAGCCCCCGCAAGGCGCTTTCGGCAAGCCGGACGTGCTCCGTATGCACGGGATCGAAAGATCCCCCGAAAATTCCCATTCTCATATTTACATTATACTACATATTTTCGTATTTTTCAAGTTTAAGCGGAAAAAATCCGGTCAAAAATATAAGCATGAAAAAATCCGCTTTTATTTCCGACGTCATCTTTGCTTTCGGGGCCGCCTTTCTGCCCGCGCTCTGCCTGCTGCGCTATAAGCGGTTTCCGCTGTGGGCGGCGCTGGCGCTGTCCGCGATCGCCGGCGCGTTCGCTGCCTTTGCCGTCTTTGCCTTCCTGCGGAAAAAGCGGGAGAAGCTGTGCCTGGAAAAGCGGGACGAGGAAATGAAGGAAAAACTGCTTCTGCATCTGACCTTGCAGGGAGAGACGAAAAACCTCGACTACTTTTCCCGTTTTTTCGAGGGGCACGGCGAGGACGGCTCCCCCGCCCCGTCGCCCAAAGCCGTCCGCCTCGGAAAAAGGCGCGGCGCCTCCTTCGTCAAAACGGAGGACGGGGATTTCTATCCGCTGTTTTCCCTCTGTCCGCTGGACGCCGACCGCGTGGCTCCCCTCCTCTGCGGCGAAAAGGACGCGGCCAAATACCTCTTGTGCGGCGAACTTTCCCCCGAGGCCGAAAAGCTGTGCGCACGCTTCGACGTGCGGGTGATGAAAGGGGCGGACGTGTACCGCATGCTGAAAAAGGGAGACGCCCTGCCCGAGACGTATCTCGGCGGAGATCTGCCGCAGCGGAAAAAGAAACGGGTAACCGTATGGTTCGCCAAGGCCAACAGCCGCCGTTTCCTGCTCGGCGGGGCGCTGATCCTCCTCACTTCCCTCCTCACGCCCTTTCCCTTTTATTACCTCGTTTCGGGAAGCATTCTCATCCTGTCCGCCGTCTTTGTCCGCATATTCGGCTACCGCTGATCCCGCCCGGAATCGGGCGGTTTTTTTTCGGCCGCCGTTCAGCCGCGCAGGGAGAGGAAAGCGTCGGACAGATAGAGAATTTCGTCGGAGGCGGTGAGGGAATATTCCTCCGTTTCTTCCGCGGCGAGCTCCGCCGCCCGCCCTGCCAGCCACGCGCCCGCACGGCCTCCGTCGAAGGCGGACAGTCCCTGAGCGCACAGGCCGGCGATCAGCCCGGAGAGCACGTCCCCGCTTCCCCCCTTCGCCTGTCCGGGCGTACCCGTAACGCTTATCGTCGTTTTTCCGCCGTCCGAAATTACCGTCGCCGCGCCCTTCAGAAGCACCGTACAGCCCAGCCTCTCCGCGAGTGCGCGCGGGGCCTCCGTTCCGCCCGCGGCGGACATTTCCTCCGCTTCGCAAAAGCGGGCAAATTCCTTGGCGTGCGGGGTCAGCAGCACGTCGCACCGCTTGTCGCGGAAAATCTCTTTCAGCCTTCCCCGGCCGTATTTGGCGAGGCTGTTGAGCGCGTCCGCGTCGAGGATCAGCCTGCCCGTATAGGTTTGAAGCAAATAGCGCGCCCCCTCGAACACGTCCTCCGACGTCTCCGAACCCATTCCGAAAGCCACGGCGTCAAAGGGGAGCAGCTTTTGAAAATTTTTCTCCGTAAACGCAACCCTGCCCCCTTCGCACAGGGGCGAAATCAGCACTTCGGGGAGCTTTAAGAGATAGTGCGGCAAAATGCTTTCGGGCAGGAGCAAAGAGGTGTAGCCGCAGCCGCTGCGCAGGGCCGCTGCCGCCGCCAGATATGCCGCGCCCGTATATTTTTCGCTGCCCGCGGCGATCGCCGCCCGGCCGTAAGTGCCCTTGTGCGTATTCCGTCGGCGCGGCGGCAAGAGGGAGGCGACCTCCTCCCGCCCCGTGAGAAAGGCATATCCCGCCCGCTCTCCGGGCAGAGAAATCCCGATGTCCGCCCGCGAGGCCTTCCCCGCAAAATCGAGTCCGTCGCCGAGAAAAACGCCCGTTTTGTATTCCCCTATGCAGAGGGTCTCGCTCGCGCGCACCGCCCTTTTCGCCGCGACGCCCTCCCCTGACACCCCCGAAGGGATATCCGCCGAAAGCACCTGCGGCGCGACGGAATTGATATAGTCGATCGCCGCCCCCGCCTTTCCTTCCGGCTCCCCGCGAAAGCCCGTCCCGAACAGGCAGTCCACCGCCAGGGCAAAGCGGCGGCGGGGAAAGACGGAAAATACCTCCCCGCCCGCCTTTTCAAATTTTTCCTTGTTCGTCCGGCATTCCGACGTGAACTTATCCGCGACGCAGACCGCGGCCACCCGCCTGCCCTTTTCCGCCAGGATACGGGCGCAGACAAAGCCGTCCCCGCCGTTGTTTCCGCCGCCGCAGACGCAGACGATATCCCCCTTCGGGCCCATTTTTTCCGCCGCCGCCGCGAGGGCCTCGCCCGCGCGCTCCATCAGGCCGAGCGACGGCGTCCCCCGCGTACGCATGGTATCTTCGTCCGCCTCGCGCATCTGCCTTGTCGTCAATACGTATTGCATGTTACCGCCGTTACCTCCATAAAATCCGTCCGCCTTCCGCCGTAGGCACCCGCAGGGATACCTCCGCGGCGGTAAAGCGCCTTTTTCCTTCCGCCGTCTCCGCAATCAGCCCGCCCCGTTCGTCCACGGAGAGAATCCGGGCGGGGATGCGCTCCTCCCCGCACACGAGCACGGCCTCCTCCCCGAGAAATTGCAGGCGGGAGAGATATTCGCTCACGGGGAAGCTTTTTCCGCTCTCCTCGATGAGTGCGTTTTCCACCTCCTCGCGGTCGAACGGCCGCCCCGCCGCCCCGCGCATGGAAAGGGCGACGCCCGAAAGCTCGGCGGGCAGCTCGTTGTTGACGTTGAGCCCGATGCCGACGATGCTGCGCGAAAGCAGGGGACCGGAGAAGGTATTTTCGATGAGTATCCCGCAGATTTTCCGCCCCTGTACGTACACGTCGTTCGGCCATTTGATCCCCGCGGACAGCCCGAACCGCTCCAGCGTGCGGCAGACGGCGACGGACGCCCCCGCCATGACGCGAAAGGCCTCCGCGGCGGGAAAATTCCGGTAAAAAGTGAGCCTCGTCAAATACACGCCCCCTTCTTCCGAAGAAAAACTTCTGCCCTTGGTGCCCATGCCGCCCGTCTGCCGTTTCGCCGTGACGACGAGGTCCTCTCCCTCGCCCGCGCGGGCCTTCGCATAGAGATTGGTGGAATCCACTTCTTCCAAACGAACAATTTTCACTTTGTTTACCCTTTTTCCTCCGCGTTCCGCCGCCCGGGGACGCCGCCCGGCGGTCAATCTTCTTCCGTCTCCCCGAACGCCGAAAGCGCCGCCTTCGCCGTCTCGTAATCGAACCCCTTGCCGATGAGATAGCGGAAGGCCTTGGACAAGGTCTGCCTGTCCGCCGTCTTTCCGCGCATATATTTTCCGAGCAGACGCCCGGCCGTCTCCTCCTCTCCTTCCAGGTCCTCCAGGGCGGCGCCGATGTGTTCCTCCGCGATCCCCTTCGCCCTCAGCTCCGCCCTGATCAGCCGCGCGCCCTTGCGCTTCACCGCCGATTCGGCGTATCTCTGCGCATAGAGGCCGTCGTCGAGAAAGCCGTACTCCGCCATTTTCCCGAGCACGTAATCGGTAACGGCGGGGAGATATCCCTTTCCCGAAAGATAGTCCCGTATCTGCTTTTCCGTTTTCTGCGCCGCGGAGATGAAGTGCAGGGCCTTGTCCAGCGCGGAGTTGCGCTCGCTTTCCAGCTGAATTTCCGACAGGCGGGCGGGGTCGACGGTCTGCCCCGCCTTCAGGCGGTTCTTTATGGCCGCTTCCAGCGTCAGGCCGCAGTAAAAGCGGCCGTCCACAAAGACGTTGCAACGCGTTTTGTCCTTCACCTGCGGGGTGATCGCCGTAATCTCGCTCACTCGTTCCCTCCCGTTTTCGCCGCTTTGGTTTCCATAAGAATATTGTATCATGATTATAAGCAAAAGTCAAACTTAAAATGCGCGAAACACCTCCCCGGCGGTTGACTTTCTTCCCGCCCGCGCCTATAATAATAGGGTACATCGTCAAAATGGAGGAGACATCATGAAAACCAAGGAAGAATGGAACGCTCTCGCCTTTGCCTATTCCCGCACCCCCTTTCGCTACGTGGCGCGGTACGCGAACGGGCGCTGGGAGGAGGGAAAGCTGACCGAAAGGGCGGAGGTGGTGCTCGGCGAAAGCGCGGGCGTGCTGCAATACGCCCAGACCTGTTTCGAGGGCTTGAAGGCGTACACCGCCAAGGACGGCCGCATCGTCTGTTTCCGGCCCGACATGAACGCGAAACGCATGGCGGATTCGGCTCGGGCGCTGGAAATGCCGCCCTATCCCGAAGATAAATTTCTCGAAGCGGTGAAAGCGGTGGTGGCCGCAAACCGGGAATTTGTTCCCCCCTACGGCACGGACGCCTCCCTGTACCTGCGGCCGACGATGTACGCGACGGGCGCCGTCCTGGGCGTCAAACCCGCCGACGAATACGAATTCCGCATTTTTGCCTCCCCCGTAGGCGCCTATTTCAAGGGCGGAATCCGCCCCCTGAAACTGCGCGTCTCCGACTTCGACCGCGCCGCGCCGCACGGGACGGGGCACGTAAAGGCGGGGCTGAATTACGCGATGAGCATGCACGCGGGCGCGGAGGCGCACGCCGAGGGCTTCGACGAAAATCTCTATCTCGACGCGGCGACGAGGACGTTCGTCGAAGAGACGGGCGGAGCCAATTTCCTTTTCGTCTCCAAGGACAACGCGCTGGTCACCCCCCGTTCCTCCACCATTCTGCCCTCCGTCACCCGCCGTTCCCTCGAATACGTCGCCGAACACCTGCTCGGCATGAAAGCGGAAGAGAGGCCCGTCCCTTTTGCGGAAATCGGCAGTTTTTCCGAATGCGGCCTGTGCGGCACCGCCGCCGTCATCTCCCCCGTCGGGGAAATCGACGACCACGGCAGAAAAATTTCCTTTTCGGCCGACGCGCCCGTGCTGATGAAGCTCAGAGAGACGCTGACGGGCATCCAGCGCGGGGAAATCGACGCGCCCGAGGGCTGGCTGTTCCCCGTCGTCTGAAAAGAAAAAATGCCGGAACGCGGAAAAAAGCGTTTACTTTCCGGCGGGAATGTGATACAATAAACGAGGAAAAAAATACGGGGAGCGTTTTACCATGGAAAAGGAAGAACAGAAATTTTATACGGTGGATTTCGAGGGCTTTGAGGCTTATCTGCCCATACTGCCCCTGCCGAGCGGCATCAAGATCGCCTTTTTCAACCTGCACGGGGACAGCGGCCTCACCGAGCACTGCGCGAAGCTTCTGACCGAAAAGGTCCGCGACTGCGAGGTGCTGATCACGGCCGAATCCAAGGGGCTGCAGCTGACCCACTGCGTGGCGCGCAATCTCGGACAGAGATTTTACGCCGTTGCGCGCAAGAGCAAAAAGCTGTACATGCAGGATGGCATCGAGGTGGAAATCGAGTCCTCCATCACGACGGGTAAGGAACAGAAGCTGTATCTCTCCCGCCACGACGTGGAGTTGATCCGCGGAAAAAAAGTGGGCATCGTGGACGATGTGGTCTCCACGGGCGCTTCCCTTGCGGGGCTGGAGGCGCTGGTAAAAAAGGCGGGCGGCATCATTCAGAAAAAGGCCTTCGTCCTCGCGGAGGGCAGGGCCGCCGAGCGCCCGGACGTCGTATATCTCAACACCATTCCCGTATTTGTCTGAAAAGAACGTTTGTCCCCCGCCGCATATGCGGCGGGGGACAAATAATCGGAAATATCGGAAATTCTGCAAGCGCGTTCCGCAAAACCGAGGAACGCGCCTTTTTTCCGCAAAAAATCAGTCGGACAGAGGCAGCCCGTCGACGTCCGTATAATTGCCGCACAGGCACATGATCCCTTCGATAAGCCCCCAAATGGAACCTATGCCGCATGTGACGATGGTGACGACGATCTGCGCCACCGCGCGGGAAGTTTTGCCGAGATAGAAATTGTGCGCGCCCCAGCCGCCGAGGAAAATCCCCAAGAGCCCCGCCGCCACTTTGCTCCTCGAGCTCTTTTTCTGCTGCTGCGCGGGATTATAATTGGGGTTGGGCGAATAGGTGTACCCCTGTCCCGTTCCGGACCCGCCTGCAGGGGCCCCGGGGGCAGTATACCCGCCGCCCTGCGCGCCACCCTCCGGGCGAGGCTGAGCAGAATTGTTTTCAGTCTGTCCTGCGACAGACTGAGACCCGGTTACGGCGTCCGTAGCCGGGCGGAGCCGCGTCCCGCACTTGGGGCAAAAAACTGTCCCTTCCTGCACTTCGTTTCCGCAATGCGGACAAAACATGATGATATCCTCCCGTTTATTTTTTCATTATTCTCCCGCGCCGCGTTCACAGCAGAACGCGGACACAGTACTCGAGCAGATAGCCTGCGAGAATCGCCGCGAGCGCCCCGTCGTTGCACCGCTTGTCTTTCAGAAGCCTGAAATCGAAACAAAAGTACAGCCACAGCAGCGGAAAGCACCAGAACATGCCGTGGCAGCGGAACGCCGCCGCGAAATGCCCCGTCAGCAGCTCCCGCACGGCGTGCGTCGTGCCGCAGCCGAGGCAGGGACAGCCCGTCACCGCCAAGATCGGGCAACGATACTCGAAAAATATCGCAAAAACCGCCACCGCAAAAATCGCCGCGGTCACCGCGCCCTTCATCTCCGGGGAAGAAATATGCAGTCCCTTTTCCCGCGCTTTCAGCATCTCTTTATTTATTATACTATACATCTCTCCGATTGTCAATAGCGGAGGCAAAATTTACGCAAAGAAATTTTTTCCGCAGCGTTTTCCGCCCTTCAAGGCTGCGGGCGCTCCCAGCCGAGCGAACGCTCCACGGCGCGGTGCCACCCCGACAGCTTCCTCTGCCTCTCCGCTTCGTCCATGGCGGGAAAATATCTCGCCTCCGTCTCGCGCAGGGCGGCAAGCTGTTTCCGGTCCTTCCACACCCCCACGGCGAGCCCCGCGAGGGACGCCGCGCCGAGCGCCGTCGTCTCGTGCACGGAAGGACGGATGACCTCCTTGTTCAGGATATCCGCCTGGAACTGCATGAGAAATCCGTCCCTCGACGCGCCCCCATCCGCCTTGAGAAATTTCAGCGGCTCGCCCGTGTCCTTTTCCATGGCCGCCACGAGGTCGGCGGACTGATAGGCGATGGATTCCTGGGCGGCGCGGATGATATGCTCGCGGCGCGTGCCGCGGGTGATGCCGAAAATGCTCCCGCGCGCGTACATGTCCCAATAGGGCGCCCCTATCCCCGTAAAGGCGGGCACGATATACACCCCGCCCGTATCCGGAACCTTCCGCGCGTAGTACTCCGCGTCCCGGCTGTCCGTGAAAAAGCGCATCTCGTCCCGCAGCCACTGAATGACCGCCCCGCCGATAAATACGCTCCCTTCCAGGGCATACTGCGCCCTTTCCCCGCGGAGGGTGGCCGCGACGGTGGACAGAAGCCCGTTTTTGCTGACAGGGCGGGTATGCCCCGCATTGGCGAGCAGGAAACAGCCCGTGCCGTAGGTATTCTTCGCCTCCCCCTTTTCAAAGCAGCACTGTCCGAACAAAGCCGCCTGCTGGTCCCCCGCGATCCCCGCGATGGGCACTGCCATGCCCCCCACGTTTGCCGTTCCGTACACCTCTCCCGAGCTGCGGACCTCCGGCAGCATCGCGCGGGGTATTTTGAACATTTCCAGAAGCTCTCCGTCCCATTCGAGGGTATCGATGTTGAACAGCATCGTGCGGGAAGCGTTGGTGCGGTCGGTGACGTGTACCCTCCCGCCCGTCAGTTTCCAGACCAGCCAGGTATCCACCGTCCCGAACAGCAGTTCCCCCCGTTCCGCGCGTTCCCGCGCGCCCTCTACCTTATCGAGTATCCACTGTATCTTGCTCGCGGAAAAATAGGCGTCGGGAATGAGCCCCGTCTTTTGGAGGATTTTGTCCGAATACCCCTTCTCCGTGAGCTCCGCGATGATGGGCGCCGTGCGGCGGCACTGCCAGACGATGGCGTTGTATACGGGTTTCCCCGTCTCTTTGTCCCAGACGATCGTCGTCTCCCGCTGGTTGGTGATGCCGATCGCGGCGATGTCCTCGGGATCGACGCCGCTGCGGGCGACGACCTCCATCATCACGCCGTATTGGCTGGACCAGATATCCATCGGGTCGTGCTCCACCCAGCCCTCCTCGGGATAAATCTGCGGAAATTCGCGGTTGAGAATGGAGACGATCCTCTGATTTTCGTCCACCAGCGCCGCGCGCGACGACGTGGTGCCCTGATCGAGCGCCAGAATGTATTTCAAACCGTTTTCCTCCCTTTTCGTCTTTTTTCGCCAAAGGGCGACAAGTTTCCCCCTTCGGCAAAATCCGACATGTTTTTTTCTTTTTATATATGCCCGGACGCGCATATGTCCCGAAATTCCGCACGGGTGCGCCGACGGGCATATGTCTTTCGACAAAAAAACCGTTTATTCGGGCATTTCCCCGCCCGCTTCTCCCGCGCCGATTTCCTCCGTTTCCGCCCCGTCCGTCCCGGCGGCCATGCCGTTTCGGCGCTCGAAGGCGTGCACCCAATCGGATTTGAGGTAATAGACGAGGAAAATGAGCGAACTCAGTCCCCAGGTGAGGGGATACGCCCAAAAAATGACGGCGATGTCATGCACGAAATGCACGACGACGCTGATGTAGACGATGCGGACGAGACACCAGCAGGCGAGCATGATCAGCATGGGCACGCCCGCCCGTCCCGCGCCGCGGCAAATGCCCGCAATGCAGTGAGAAAAGGCGAGCAGACAGTAAAACAGCGCTTCCGTGCGCGCCTGCCGCGTGCCGATGCGGATGATCTCCTCGACATTCGTCAGCTCATCGGGATTGCTTCTGTCGATAAACAGCGATACCAGGTAAGGCGCGAGCAGACAAATAAGCACGCCGATGAGCTCCGCCATCGCCACGGAGCACAAAATTCCGAAGCGGGCGCCCGCCTTCGCGCGGTCGAACTTCTTCGCGCCGAGATTTTGCCCGATGAAGGTGGTGAGGGACAGGGAAAAGGAAGTGATGGGCAGAAAGGCAAACCCCTCCACGCGGGTGTAGCTGCCGCAGCCCGCCATGGCATTGGAGCCGAATACATTGATGTTCGACTGCACCACGACGTTGGCGAGGGCGATGACGGAATTCTGCACCCCCGAAGGGAGCCCGTAGCGGAGGATCTGCCCCAGCATGTCCTTGTGAAAGCGGATTTTTTTCAGAGAGATCCGATAGACGTCTTTGGTGCGCAGAAGCTGCACGATGCAAAGGAGGGCCGATACGCCCTGGGATATGGCGGTCGCCGCCGCGGCGGAACCGACGCCCATCCTGAAGCCTCCCACGAACAGCAGGTCCAGCACGACGTTGAGCAGCGCCGAAAAAATCAGATAATACAAGGGATGCCGGCTGTCGCCCACCGCCTGCAAAATGCCGACCGAAATGTTGTAGAGGACGACCGCCACCGAGCCGAAAAAGTAAATCCGGAAATAGGTTATCGACTGCGGAAGCACATTTTCGGGCGTGCGCATCAACCGCAGCAGCGCGGGAGTGAGCAGAACGCCCGCCACGGTGAGAAAGACGCCCGCGACCAATGCAAAAGCGAGATCGGTATGTATGGCCCGACGCATCTCGTCGTATTTTTTGGCGCCGTAATAGCGCGCGATGATCACGCCCGCGCCCACCGCCGTGCCGTTGAAAAAGCCGACCATCAGAAAAATGAGGTTGCCCGACGACGAAACCGCCGCCAGCGCATCGCCGCCCAGAAATCTGCCGACGATGATGGAATCGGCGGAATTATAGAGCTGCTGAAACAGGTTGCTCAAAAAAATGGGCAACGCAAAGAGAAACAGACTTTTTTTGATCGGCCCCTCCGTGAGGGCGCGCTTTGCCTCGGCCGAATGCATGCATACTCCTTTTCCGGCGGAAATCCCGCTTCGGCTTTCTATCATAGCACCGCGGGGGAGAAAAGTCAAGCGAAACGCCGCGCGCGAAAGCGGGCTCTGCGGATATTTTTACTTCTTTGCGCTTTTCCCGTTTTCCCTCCGCTTTTCCGGAATGCTGAGCCAGACGTCAAATTTTTCTTCCCGATGAATTTTTTCGGCATTCGTCTCAACCCTGCCTCTTCCGTTTTCGCCCGGAATCCGCGCGAGAAGCATTTCGACGGCAATTTCCGCGATGCTCCATTTATCGGAGCCGACGGAGGGGATCGCAGCGGGAAGGGGAATCTTTTCCCGCACGTCGTCGTAGCCGACCACGGGCACGGTTTTACCCCGTTCCGAAAACAGGCACACCGCCTCATAGGCGAAAAAATCGCTGAAACAAAAGAGCCCGTCAAAGGCCTCCCCCTCTTTCAGAAACCTTTCCAGGCGCGTCCCGGCCCCTTCGCCGTCGGGAAAAAAGCAAAGCTCCTCGCGCAGCAGTCCGCGCTCGGAAAGCGCCCCGCAAAAGCCGCGGAACCTGTCCCGCGCACAGGTCAGATCGAGATTTTCCGAAAAGCAGGCGATTTTCGTCAGTCCCAGCCCCGCGAGATACTCCGCCGCCAGCCGTCCGCCCTTTTCGTCGTCCGTATAGACGCAATCGACGTTGGAAAGATCGGAGCGCCGCCCCACCAGGACGACGGGCACGCCGTAGTCGTCTATCAGCTTTCCCACCTCCTCGTCCGGCTCGAGAAAGCTGAGTATCCCCCCGACGTTGCGGGAGAGCACGGAAAGATACATCTCCGCGGACAAACGGCGGACGGGCTCCACCATCATGAGCATGGAATACCCGCGCGCTTTCAGGCTTTCGTGCAGATAGGCGGTCATGAAGGAAAAATACAGATTGATCGGATTGTCGTACACGACCGCGATCATGCGGGAATCCCCCGAGCGGAGAGCGCCCGCAAAGGAATTTTTGACGTAATTCAGCCTCTCGGCAATTTCCCGTACCCGCTGCCTGGTTGCCTCGGAGATGTCCCTTTCCCCGCGCAGCGCGCGGGAGACCGCCTGCGGCGTGATTCCCGCCTCGGCGGCGATATCCTTGATGGTGACCCGCTTCGTCATAGCCCTGCCCCCGTCGAAAACGAGAGCGGCCCCACCTTTCCGGCGGAAGCCGCTCCCCTTTCGTTCAGTTTTCTTTCACCCGTTTCACCCCGTATCCGCAAACGTCCAAAAAGCGCGAGAAAGCCGCCCTGCCCTCCTCGTCGTGCTTGAACACGGCGGTGTTGTCGAGGATATTTTCGCATACCTGCTCCACCCGTCTGCGCACCGCCTTTTCCGCCTCCCCGGCGGAGAGGCCGCTGCCGTATTCGGCGAGAAGGGAAGCCACCATGTCTTTGTGTATCGCCATATCCTCGGAGAGCGCGGTATTTTCTCCCGTCAGGAATTTTTCCACCTCTTTCAGCTGTCTGTCCAGCCGTCCCGGCAAAATGAACCGCCCCATCGCCTCGATGAGCCCGATGGATTCGCTCTTGATGTTGTGATACTCCTTGTGGGCGTGGAAAATCCCGTCCGGATACTTCTCGTCGCAGCGGTTGTTGCGCAGGAGAAGATAGAGCTCGTACCCCGCGCCCGCCCGACGGGCGATGGGCGCCAGCGTATTGTGCGGAGCGTCCGTGTACGCGACGATATTCACCCGCTCGTCCGAATAGCCGACCCAGGCGTCCAAAATCTTTTCCGCCGCGGCGACGAGGGCCGCTTTCTCCGTACTTTTGAGCAAAATGACGCTGTTGTACCAATCGGGGACGCTCGCCGACACGCCGGGGAGGGGCGAGGAAAGTTCCGCCGCCGTCGGGGCCAGGAACATGGGAAAGACGTGCTTGCCGCCCTGGAAATGTTCGTGCGCGAGAATGCTCCCCCCCACGATGGGCAAGGGCGCATTGGAACCGATGAAATACTGCGGCGCATAATCGACGAAATCGAGCAGCTTGGCAAACGTTTTCCCGTCGAGCACCATGGGGGTATGCTTTGCGTTGACGGCGATGCCGTGCTGATAGAAATAGGCGTACGGGGAATACTGCCAGAACCAATCCTCCCCCGCGAGCTTCAGCGGCACCGTGCGCATGTTGCGGCGGGTCCTCCCCTGCCCCACGTATCCGACGTTTTCGCGGCAGAGCATACACTTGGGATAGCCGGAAGAGACGTTGCGGAGCTTTGCCGTCAGCTTGTTGTTTTTCTCCGGCTTGCTCAGATTGATCGTGATTTCGATTTTGTTCTTCGTCGATTCCGCCAGCCAATATTTATTGCGCGCGATCGCGGAAAACTTGACGTAATCGTTTTTGACGCCGAGGTCGTACAGCCCGTCGAAGGCCTTTTCGGGGCTCTCCGCATAATCGCGGGAAAATTTCTCCTCCACCTCGGAGGGGCGGGGAGTGAGCAGATCGAGCAGGCCGGAGGTGAAAAATTCCTCCTCCCCTTCTTCCGCCAGCCCCTTTTCCCGCGCGTATCCGAGCAGGGGCGCCGTCACCCTGTCCGGACAGGGAAGCGCGGCAATTTCCGCTTCGTCCGCAGGGCAGGGCTCGAAGGAATCCAGCCCCAGCCGTTCGATGAGGCAAT
>CALWAU010000038.1 GCA_944375795.1 uncultured Clostridia bacterium
TTGCGCCTTTTTCAGGGCATTTCATCGGCAGCGAGGGATAAGGTCGGTAAAATTCCGCATAAAAGGAAGCAGGCACAAAAGGCCGAAAATCCGCCGCTTTGTGTCTGCTTCGTATGCCTGGCGCAGAAGACGAGATTTGAACTCGTGCCACCGTTCCCGATGCTACTCCCTTAGCAGGGGAGCCCCTTGAGCCTCTTGGGTACTTCTGCAATGCCGCCGCGGACCCGCGCTTCTTTGCCCGCGGTTGAACAGTGTTTTTATTATAGCGTATTTTTTCCCGATTGTCAAAGCTTTTTCGGGCAAAAACGCAAAAATCTTCTCCCGGAGCGCCTTTCTTTTGACGAAGGGAGAAAAATGTGTCCAAATCCTTGTCAAAAGCGTTCGTTTGTGGTACAATAAATAAGAAAGGAGGAAAGGCTATCTTGAACATCTGGCACGATATCTCCGACAAGCGGATTTCCGCCGCGAGTTTCGAGGCGCTCATCGAGATCCCCAAGGGCTGCAAGGCAAAGTACGAACTGGACAAGGAGACGGGGCTTTTGAGGCTCGACCGCGTCTTATATACCTCCACGGTGTATCCCGCCAATTACGGATTTATTCCCCGCACGCTGGCGGAGGACGACGACCCTTTGGATGTCCTGGTGCTCTCGGGCGAGAGCATCTATCCCATGACCCTTGTCCGCTGTTATCCCATCGGGGTCATCAAGATGGTGGACAGCGGCTCGCTGGACGAGAAAATCATCGCCATTCCCTTCGGCGATCCCACCTATAACGGGTATTACGACATTCACGAACTGCCCGGGCATGTCTTTGACGAAATGATGCATTTCTTCGAGGTTTACAAGACGCTGGAACACAAGCAGACGACGGTGAAGGAGATCTGCCGCCGCGCCGAGGCGGTGGCCATCATCGAAAAATGCCTCGCCATGTATAAAGATAAATTCGGAGGGAAGGGGCAAACTCCGCCGGAGAACGCATAAAGGAAAAAATGCATAAATCCGACACGGACCGCGCGCCCTTTGCGGAATAAGCGGGCGGCGCGGAGAATAGAACAGTAGAGAGGTGCGAAAAGTGAAGGAGCTTTTGGTCGTCGTGGACATGCAGGGGGATTTCATTTCCGGCCCTTTGGGCACGCGGGAGGCGCGGGCGATTCTGCCCGCCGTGCGCAAAGAGGCGGCGGCGTTCCGCGCGCGGGGCGGAGAGGTAGCCTTTACCCGCGATACGCACGGGGAGGACTATCTTTCGACGCAGGAGGGGAAGCGTCTTCCCGTCGTGCACTGCGTGAAGGGCGGCGACGGCTGGCAGCTCGCGGAGGGGCTGTTTTGCGCGGGGGACAGGGTTTTCGACAAGCCCTCGTTCGGGAGCCTCGCGCTCGCGGAGTACGTCCGGGCGGGCGGGTACGGCCGGGTGGAGCTCGTCGGGGTGTGTACGGATATCTGCGTCGTTTCCAACGCCCTTCTCGTCAAGGCGTATGCGCCGGAGACGGAGGTGTGCGTGCGGGCGGACTGTTGCGCGGGGACGACTCCGGAAGCGCATGCAGCCGCCCTCCTGACGATGCGTTCCTGTCAGGTGGAAATCGTCTGAAAGGGCGTTTTTTGTCCCTTCGGGGACGAAAACGGGAGAAAGCGGAAAAATATTGCAAAATCCTGCCGAAAAATTTGAAAAATTATATTGACAATGGAGTGAAAACAAGGTATAATATAAGAGAGTAACAATCGGTGTAAATATTTGCCGATACGGGATAAATATAAAGCCGGTGGCAACGAAAATCAATCAGGAGGCTTCGGATGAAAAAGAAAGGCAGAATCTGCGGGACGATCGGTTTGATCCTTTCTCTCGCAATAGCGGGCGGCACTGTCGTTTACGGAACGATGTTCCACGGCAATACCGTCGGGAAAGCGGAAAAGCTCATCGGGGCGTCGACGGGCAGCGTATTCGACGGCTGGATCAACGGTACCGGCTTCGACGCGACAAAGACGCTCGTCGATGAGACGGCCGCTGTGGCGGCGGGAACGGCGGCTTCGGATGCGACGTATAAGTCGTATTCCCTGTCCTTCTCGTATACACAGACGGCGTCGGTCACGGCGGACGAGACCGAGACGGTCGTACAGACGTATACCGACGGCGTCGTATATACGGACGCTTCGTATACTTACATCAAGTATACCACCCGCATGACCGACGACCGCGCCGTGTCGGTCGGGTCCGTGGAGTATGCGCTGGTCAAGGAGAGCGGGGCGGTCTACGTCCGCACCAATCCCACGCCGTACACGGAGACGGCGGGCGATCAGGCGCTGCTGGACGGCAGCAAGTGGGAGGTCGCTTCCGTTTCTTCCGATATGCTGTTCCCGAGCTTTATCTCCATCGTGCCGTCGGTTTTCGGTTCGGTATCCGAGGAGAATAAGGTATACATAACGCCCACGGGAGAATATTATTTCGCCGACGCCTCCGCAGTTGAGGAGGCGGAGGGTGAATGCCGTTTCACGGTCGGCCTTTGCCCGACCGTCCGGTATACCATGTCCGCGGACATGTCGGACGCCGGGATGGCGGGCGTATTGACGATTTCGATGCAGTATTCCAACCTCAACAACACCCAGGTGGATATTCCCGATTCGTTGGCGGAAATACTGACGGAGGTAAGTGAATAATGAAAGAGAATGCCAAAAAGGCCGCCGCGCTGAAAAAGCGCGTTTCCAAGGTCCATTCCAAGGCGCAGGCCGTAGGAATCTTTTATCTCATCGGCACGCTGCTGCTGGCGGTCGTGTCCTTCTTCCCCATCCTGAACGGCACCTCCGTCGGCGACATGAGCGTCGTGAATTTCTGGAGGGCGTTTCCGGAGCTGGCCAACATCAAGACCTCTGCGATCGCCGTATTGCTGAACGCGGGCGTTGCCGCGCTGTATGCGCTGCTGCTTCTCACCGTCGTCATCAACGTGCTCCGGTCGCTGTCCAAACTTTCCCGCCTCTTCAAAAAGAAGGCTTCGCGGCTGAACGGCTTTAACCGCAACGCGATGGCCATGGAGGAGATGGGCAAGATTTATTCGGGTACATATTGCGTGTTCATCGTGTTCCCCTTCATGATCCACCTTATCGCGGGCGCGGGATTCTCCAATCTGTATTACATAGCGATCGCGGTGGGGCTGGTGCTCCATTTCTGGCTCGGATTGGTCGGCGGCAACGTCAGCCTGTTCACGACGGAAGGGGAGATCGAGGAGGAAAAGCGCACCCTCGGCAGGATTGCGCCCTTCTTCCGCAACCTGGCGCAGATTGTGTTTGTCGGGCTGATCATGTATTTCATTTCCGAGACCAATCTGATGCTCAACGCCCTCGAATGGCTGAAGAGCAACGATTTGGGCGCCATGTTCACGAGCGGGGAAATCAATCTCTTCCGTTACGGCGGCATTCCTTTCCTGCAGTTGCTGTGCTGCATCTGGACGCTCGTCCTGCTCAAGCATGCGACGGCGACCACGGAATATCACCGCGACGGCCAGGAAGCGCCCGGGATGAAGAATTTCCGCGTGTTCTCCATTTTGCTCCTGATTACCTCCGGCGTCCTGTTCGGCCTGATGTTTGTCGCGCATTCCAAAGCCGCGGAGATCGTCCCGACGATGGGTACGCTGTACATCGCGGTCGTCGCGTTTGCCGCCATCATCGAAGAATTCTGCATGTGCCGTCTGCCCAACGTCAAGGGCAAGGTCGTAGAGGAGCCTTCCGAGCAGGCTGCGGAGGCGTCCGACGAGTATGACGAGGACGAAACGCCCGCGGCGGAGCAGGCTCCCGCAGAGCAGCCCCAGCTGCCTGTATATCAGATTCCTCTGCAGTGCGTCACGCAGCCGGGCGTGTATATGCAGCCCAACGGTCAGCCCATCATGATCATGCCCATGATCGCCGGACCTCAGCCCGCTCCGGGCCAGGAACCCGCCGACGGTCGCCAGCTCATGTACGGCTATCAGAACCCCTATATGAATCCTTACGGCTACGGGCAGTATTGGGTGAACGGCAGGCCGTTCAATCCCTATCAGTACGTGCAGGAGCCCGCTGCGGAAGAACCCGCAAAGGAAGAAGTAAAAGAAGAAACCGTTTCGGCCGAACCCGAAAAGAAGCCCGATATCAAGGAGCGCAAAGCCAATCTCGCCGCGGATAAAAAGACTCTCCGCAAGGAAGCCGCGATGACGAAGAAGGAAAATAAAGCCGCGGCGGAACGCGCGGCCGTGGAGAGGGCTTTGGCCGAAAAGTGGATGAAGAAAGCCAAGAAGGGCGCCGTTTCGGAGGATTCGGGCATAGCGGCAGGGGCGGCTGCTCCCGTTCAGGAGCCCGCTGCGGAGGTGAAAGAAGCTCCCGCGCCTGCGGCCCAGACGACGGCGGTGGCGCCTTATACGGCCCCCGTGCAGCCCGAAACTTATGAGGAGCCCCGTACGCCGATGATGGAGACGTATGCCTACATGCAGCCCTCGGCGCAGACGAAGCATCGCTTCTATCCGGAGGCGACCGAGCTTACGGAAGAAGATCTCGCGAAGCCCCTTCCGCCCAAGAAGTGGACGGTGACCTGCCCCGATTGCAGAAGCAGGCTGACGGTGAAGGACGGCGCGTTTGCCTATCGTTGTCCCGAATGCGGCGGCGTGTTCCAGCTCCGCAAGATCTTCCGCGCGAAGCAGAATGCGGAAAACGGCGGAAACCAGCAGTGACGATCGCTTATCCGAAGCGTAGAAAATCATAAAAGAGAGCGTTCCCGTATCGGGAACGCTTTCCTTTTTATTACCCGCGGCGGCTTATTCTTCCAGGCTCTTGAACAGCCGCACCGCCAGCACGGTCATGTCGTCCTTTGCCGTTCCGCCGTACAGATCCAGCGCCTGTTGCAGGAGTGCATCGGCCAGCTGCTGGGGATTGGAGGCGGGAATGTTTTTCAGGGTCTCGTACAGGTCGGCCGAGGAGCCGAACGCCGAGGTGATCCCGTCGCTCAAAAAGAGCAGCACGTCGTTTTCCTGCAAGGTATAAGAGGAGGCGTCGGGGTGGAGGGATTCGAGAATGCCGAGCGGCAGGGAAGCGCTTTCGAGGATTTTCAGCGTATTTCCGGACAGGATAAAGCCGAGCGGAGAGCCGATTTTTACGACGTCCGCCGCGCCGTTGTCGAGATCTATCACCGCGATGTCCACACAGGCGAAGGTTTCCTCCCGGCTGAACGTCAGCAGTTTGTTGATGGTGGACAGTACGAGGGAGGAGGGCATTTTTGCGCGATAGAAGCTTTCGAGCAGGGAAATGGTGCTTTCGGAAATCCTCCGCGCGTATTCTCCGCTGCCCATGCCGTCGGAGAGGGCAATCATGAATCGCCGTTCGTCGATTTTGATGACGGAATGGGTATCCCCGCTGGCGCTTTCGCCCGTCTTTGTGTGCGAAGCCACGCCGAACGCCGCATCGAAATAGGGGCGCTTGTGCAGAATGCAGCAAAATTTGTCTTTGCTCAGCGTCAGGCGCTCGGAAATGATCAATCTCGTTCCCAGCACGTGCGAAGCGATCGCCGCAATTTTTTTGACGTCGGCTTTCCCGAAGGTGATGAGCGAGAGAGTGAGCTCGTCCTCGTCCCCGGCAATCAGCACTTCCGAGCAGACGATACCCGCCTTCTGAAGGGCGATATTCAGCTGTCTTTCCTTATCCGAATAAATGGTCAAAGGTTCGCTTTGTTCGAGGGCGATGTTTTTCAGAATTTCGCTGACGCCCTGCGCCTGATTGGCGAGCAGCTGCCTGCCCGAGGCTGCGTTTTCCGTTTCCAGCATGTATTTGCGGTAGTCTCCGATCTGGCGGTTGACGGCGTACAGAACGCCGCTTTGATTGATGCAGGCCTCGGCCAGACCGGAGGGAATATCGATGAGGCTGGTCTTACCCTTCGCACAGCCGACGTCGATGAGCTTGTTCAGTTCGTTTTCCAATCCGTGCAGCATGCAGGTGCGGTAATTCGGACAGGATTTGCAGACGCTCTCGATGACGCATCCGCGTATGTATTCTTTGGCGCCCTCCTCCGCTTCGTTTGTACTCAGAGCCGCGAAAGTGGTCTGGATTTCCCGGAATACGCCCGAAATTTCAAACAGCTGTTCCCCGATTGCCGCGCGGTTGCGGTTGATGGCGATGCGCGAAAGGTGCTTTTCCCGATAAAAGACCAATTTGTTTTCCATCTTTCTGATGAGCGGCGGGGGAACGAGCAGGAAAAGCAGGGAAGGAATGAGGGCGGATAAGAGGGATTGCACCAGCAGGGAGGTTTTCAGGGTGTAAATCCCGTCGAAATATCCGTAGACGAAAAAGACGGCGAGCAGCGCGAGAACGGCGGGCAGCCGCCCCGTTTTGATAAAGAGCACGACGGCGACGCCGTAGAGAAAGAAGCGCTCGGGGGAGACGCCTCCCACGAGGGCGGGCGGCAGGCTGAGTGCAAAGGCGCACACGAGCGCGGAGGCGTCCTTCGTGGCGCACGCAAACATGAGCAGGATAAAAAAGGCGATACCCATGTATGCGACGACGCTTGCTGCGCGGCAGATCCCTACCCCGACGAGAACGAGGAGCAGGACGGAAAAGACGATTTCCTCCGCTTTGAGGCGGCATTTGAGCAGCTTGTTCAGCAGGGCTTTGAGCGCCACGGAAAATATGGCGGAGAGAAGAAAAATAAGCCCCGCCAGGAGAATTTTCTGGCTGACGGCGCCGAGCGAGAAGGGAAGCCGGAGCGGGATCGTATAAGCGGTGAAGGGGGAAAAGGCGACGAAGAGCACGAGGGAGAGGGACAGGGCGCCGAGGGAGGGGACCGTCGCTTTTTTCTTTAATTTTCCGCATACGAAAAACACGACGCCGAGCAGCGCGGCCTGGCCCGCATAGACGGGGAGAACGGCGGGCGAAAGACCGGATAATCCCGAAAGAAGGTACAGCAGGGGAGAGATGACGGGGTGCAGCCCCGCGGTGAGCATCGCATACAGCAGGGCCAGGGAAAAGGGTTCTCCGTTGTTTCCGACATAGTATAGGGAGAACATGGCCGCAAAGAGAAATATGTACAGAAGGACGGTGGAAAAGCTGAATTTTTGTCGTTCGTTCATGGAAGGGCCTCCGTTTTTTCTTTCGCACTCCAATATACCAAAAACGGAGGGACGAAATACGGCCGGTTTTGTCTTTTTTTGTATTTGCGTGTCCCATAGCCGTAAGGTTGCCTGTCCGCATGGTTCCGCGGCGCGTCAAACGGCGAAAAACGGCGCCCGGCGTAACGCCTTGCACCGTTTTTCGGATATATGGGGGAAGATGATGAAAAACATCGTATGAGCTTTGGTTTTATTGGGATTGCGTAAATCCCAGGCTGATGAGAATGGCCTTGTTCACCCGGTTCATGGTCGAACGGGGAAGCTCGCCGATCCGTTCTTTCAGCCTTTTTTTATCGATGGTGCGGATTTGTTCGAGGAGAATGACGCTGTCTTTGGCGAGGCCGTAGGCGGAGGGCAGCTCGATATGGGTGGGGAGCTTGGCCTTGTTGATTTTGCTGGTGACCGCGGCCGCGATGACGGTGGGGGAGTATTTGTTTCCGACATCGTTCTGAACGACCAGCACCGGTCGGATTCCGCCCTGTTCGCTGCCGACCACCGGAGACAGATCGGCATAGTAAAGTTCTCCGCGTTTAACATTCATGATAAACACCTCTCTCGTAGAAAAAGACTCCCTTAATGCATTATATGTAAAGGCGAGCTTTTCCTGTTCAATAGCAAGTATTCCCCGCGCGGTCCGCTTTTATACGCGCGAAAAGGATTTTTTTGGAAAGTGCCCGACCGTTTGCGCCTTTCGCGGAGCGAAGCCGAAAAGAGGTGCAAAGACGCAATCTATCTCCGAATTTTTGCTATAATTTCGGAAAATTCACGAAAGGCTTGACAAACGATTGAAATTGTGCTATTCTGTATCCGAGATTTGGCAAATATATGCGGAGGGGATTAAATGAGTATTTTCTTTTATCTTATGGGCAGTTTTTTAGCCATAGCGCCGTTACTTGCAGGCATTATATTAAAAATGCGTCCGCCTAAGAATATCAATAAGATATATGGTTTCAGAACAAAATCGGCGGCATCTTCTCAGGCAGCATGGGACTATTCGCAGAAAATATGCGCAAACAGTTTATTGATATACTCTATCCCTGAATTGTTGTTGTGGACAGGATTGCTCTCATTATTCATAATCCGCTTGCACGGATACGAATGGTTGCTGTTTGTAATCGGTTTTGTATTTGCAATGCTGGTCGTAATATGCGTTACGCCCGCTGTCCGGATAAAAACAAGAAATTATATCAATGATATCGGTCAAAAAAATGTGAAATAAATGTCTGTATCTTATTTGGAAGCAGCGGGTGCTTTAATGTAAAGCGCCCGCTGCTTTTTCATGGGTAATCCCGTGCTAAAAGAAAAAATTCGTAAGGAGCGAAGCGACGGAACGGCGCGTTCACCGAAGCTGCTATCGCGTCAGCATTCGCTTGTCACAAGCAAATAATTCGGATTATTCCTCTTCCTCATTTGACGCGCCATAAGGAGGCTTGTGCTACGCACAAAGCTGAAAGCACGAATGCCGGGCGCGCCATAAGGAGGCTTGTGCTGCGCACAAAGCTGAAAGCACGAATGTCCCCCGCCCTCCATAGAGGGCGGGGGACATTCGGTTCCTGCCTGGCGCATAACAACACACCCGCAGGCAAAAGCCTGCGGGTGTGTTGTGGCGCGCCTTAAGGAACTCGAATCCCTAGCCTTTGGTTCCGTAGACCAACGCTCTATCCAATTGAGCTAAAGGCGCATCAGGGCATTTCTTCGGATAAGGGCACACGGCTTTGCCCTTCCATCAAAGTGCCTTCATAGTATAGTATTTTTTTTGGCATTTGTCAACCGTTTTTGCCTCGTTTTTCAATGTTTTTTATGGTTTTCTTCGCTTTGGCGGAGAGGCGCGGACAAAGCGAGAGGAAAAGGAGAAGCTTCGGGGATTCGTTACACAATCGTGAAAATCCGATAAAAATCCGAAAAAGGAGGTCTACTTTCTTGTATTTTTGCGCCGAATGTGTTAAAATAATAAAAAAAGACAAGGAGATACTCCAATGGCCAATAAAATCACGGCGGATACTTTGATCGCCGATTGCCTTCAACTCAATCCCAACGCCCCCGAAATCCTCATGGCGGCGGGCATGCATTGCTTCGGCTGCGCGCTGGCGCACGGCGAGACGGTGGCGGAGGCGGTAGCCGTTCACGGCGAGGACCTCGATTCCCTTCTCGAAAAGCTCAACGAAGGGCTGGAAGCCTGAACTTTCGGGGCCGCGGCGCAATTTTGTGCCGCGGTCCTTTCTATTTGCGTTTGCAAACGAAAAAAATCATGAACGAAGAAGAAAAAACAGACCGCCTGCGGGAGCTTACGGCCGCCTGTGACAATATCGTCTTTTTCGGCGGCGCGGGCGTGAGCACCGAAAGCGGCATTCCCGATTTCCGCTCGGCGGACGGGCTCTATCATCAGCAGTACGCCTATCCGCCCGAAACGATTATTTCCCATCGCTTTTTTCTCATGCACACGGAGGAATTTTTTCGCTTTTACAGGGCGAAAATGCTCTTTCCCGACGCGCGTCCCAACGCCTGTCACCTGGCGCTTGCGCGCATGGAGGAGGCGGGAAAACTCAAAGCGGTGATCACGCAGAACATCGACGGCCTGCATCAGAAGGCGGGCAGCAAAAAGGTGGCGGAGCTGCACGGCAGCGTCTGGCGGAATACCTGCATGAAATGCGGAAAGAAGCATACCATGTATGAGATCATTGCCGCGGAGGGGATTCCGCGCTGCGATTGCGGCGGCGTCATAAAACCGGACGTGGTCCTCTATGAGGAGAATTTGGAAGAAGATGTTCTGGAAGCGTCCGTGCGCGCGATCTCCTCGGCGGAGATGCTCATCGTCGGCGGTACTTCCCTGGCGGTGTACCCCGCGGCGGGATTGCTGCGCTATTTTCGCGGGAAACATCTCATCGTCGTCAATCGGACGCCCACGCCCGCGGACGGGGCGGCGGAGTTCGTCCTCTCCCGGCCGATCGGCGAGGTGTTCTCCCGCCTCGGGTTCTGAAAGCGGGGGCGAAAGCGGAATCAACCGACGGTTGAAAAAAGGCTCAACCGTCGGTTGGGGAAAATGCGCCCGATTCAACCGCTCGTATATTGACTTTTCTCCTCTTTCGGCGTATAATGGAAGGGAGAAAAAAGGAGGTCATCTCATGAAAACGATCGGTCAGAATATTTCGGTATACCGGAAGCAAAAGGGTTTGACGCAGGAGGGGCTGGCGGAGCTGTGCTCGGTGACGCCGCAGGCGGTATCCAAGTGGGAAAACGATGCGTCCTATCCCGATATCGCCCTGTTGAAGCCCCTCGCGCGCATTTTCGGGATCAGCGTGGACGAATTGCTCGACGACGGGGAGGGGCCCGTGACGCGGCTCGTTCCGGCGGTGCCCGATATCTCGAAGATGCTTCTGCGCCTGCGCGTGAACGGCGCGGACGGGGATAAGGTCAGCATCAATCTTCCCTTAAAGCTGGTCGAGATGCTCGTCGGCGACGGGACGCTGGCGGCGAAGCTCGGGGACGGAAAGGGGAGCGATTGGCTGAAATCGGTGGATTTTTCGCAGGTGATCTCCCTCGTTTCCCTCGGCGTGACGGGCAAGCTGCTCGAAGTGCAGAGCGCGGACGGGGACCTCGTGGAAATCTGGGTGGAATGAGCCGTGACGGTAGAATTCGGAAAGGGCGGAAAGCGGTTTCGCCTGCATCTTCCGCTGTCCCGTTTCCTGCTTCGTTTCGCGTTGAAAATCGCCCTTTCGGATAAAAGACGAGAGGGGCAGGGATGCGATGAAACGGAAAGTTTTCCGGGGGAAAGGGAGCGCGGGGCGGACAAAAGAGCCTTGACGTCCCTCGCGGGCGAGGCCGTGGGCTGCCTGAAAAGATATCGGAGAAGAAACGGCAGGTTCGTCCTGTTGGAGGCCGCGGAAAAGGACGGCGGTTTTTTCCGCATCACCATATAGCATACATACGACGATGAAGGGCGGGCTGCCTGCGGAGCGGAATGCGGACGGCCCGCCTTTTGCCGTCTTTTCGGGCTTAGAGGGAATTTTGCCGGGACGCTTGACAAGTATATGCAGATATGATAAAATAAGGATACAGACAGCTCGGTCGTCGCCCGCTTCCGACAAAACGGCGTGGGGCAGGGCTGCGGTGAAGAAAAAATGTCCGCATTTCGGACGGGGAGAAAACGGGAGAAATATGAAGGGAAAGACAAGAAATATTCTTATCAGGATACTTTGCGCAGTCATCGCGATGGGGATTTGTCTGGGGGCTTGGGCAATCGGGGTTGCGACCCGCTCGCAAAACGCGGCGTATCGTTGGCTTTTGGGCGGTTCGGCGGCGGCCCTGGTCGTCATGGCGATCATAAACGGCGCGTGCAGAAGAAAGAGCAACGCCGCGATGTATGCAAAGACGGCTCAGCAGCTGCACGACGAGGAACTGCAATACAAAGCGGAAACGGATGCGTCGCCCGCCGACAGGGAAAAGTCTATCGGAAAGCATATCGCGGCGGCGGCCGCCTGGGAGGCGGCGGTGATCGTGCTCCTTTTGCTCTGCTGCTTTTCGGCGGGAAAGATCCTTTCGCCCGACGGGGGCGGAGCCGTCCTCTCGACGGTCCTGATCATCGCGGCATTCTTTTTGCTGACCGGGTATGTGCTTGCGCCGTTCGGGCTGTCCGCGGATGATGACGGGGAAGATATGCCCGCGCTGACAGAGGGGGAGTATCCGCACATTTTTGCGCTGATCGAAAGGGCGGCGAAGCGCGCCGGCATAAAAAGCGGCGTGCGCGCGTTTTTCTCCGACTCCGGATTTTTTGTGTTTGAAAGGCGCGGAAAGGTCAATGTCTGTCTCGACGTCGTGGAGCTTTCTCTCCTGACGGACGA
>CALWAU010000039.1 GCA_944375795.1 uncultured Clostridia bacterium
GAAAAGTTTATGAGATTCTGATACCATTTCGTCGGGATTGCCGAGAGGGAGAGGACGCCTCCTTCCAGGCTCACCTCGTAGCGATAGAGTTTGTTTTCGGAATATTCGATTTGAATCCCGCCCTCCGACTTTTCCACCCGAATGCCGGCATTTTGGGCGAGAATGCGGACGGAGGAGACGGGTTCGGAGGCAGAATATTGCCTGGTCTCATACCTGCCCCCTTTATCGAGACCTCTGACGTCAAAATTTGCCATGGCGAAGCCCGCTGCGCAGAGCACGATGCCCGCCGCCAGAGTACAGGCGAATACTTTTTTATAGGTTTTCATGGTCGAGTTCTCCTTTTCTGAAAATGTGCCGTGCGTTCAGACGGCCCGTCTGTTGACGAACAGGCGCTTGATTTTGCGTATCCAGAGGCGGGCGGCTTTCAGCAGCAGCCTGCCCAATCCGGCGAGTGGTTTCCAAAGCAGAATGACGGCGGATACGAGCACCAGGGCCGCGCCGACAGAAAAGACGCCGAGGGGCGGATTGCCGACGGAAAATTCTGCGGCCGCCTGGACGAGGCACAAAAGGCCCGCTCCGAACACCGCCGCGGCGCAGATGAACAGGCTTGCCCACAGCGCCGCGAGGACGATGGCCACGGAAAAGAGCACGATGGCCGCCGCCAACAGAAGGGTGAGCCAGATCGGGGAACCGATAACCGCGAGCACGACGAGCAGAGGTTTTCCGCCCATCCGCTTTTTCACTTGCTTTGCGCCGCCTCTGACGATGGATCCGAGGGGCATGTCTGCGAGGATTTCCTTTGCTGCGGCTTCGGGGGAAGCGAGCCCCGCAACGGCGGATTCCTCGTCTGCGCCCTCCTCGATGCGGTCGTCGATGATTTCCGCATAAAAGGCGAGAGATTTTTCGATTTCGGGCTCCGGGAGGTTTTTCAGCCGATATTTCAATTCATTCAGATATTCTTGTTTATTCATTTTTACAATTTCGTTCTCCTTGCCGTTTCCTTGTTTCAGATTGCCGCAAACGCCGCAAATGTCCGGATTCAATTGGCGTCGTGCGGCGCGCTTTCGGAAAGTCTCCTTTCGCTTTCGATGAAGCGATACACCTTCATTACGTCCTGCCACTCGCTCAGAAATTCGTCTATCCGCGCTTTGCCGGCTTTGGTGATGCTGTAATATTTTCTCAGTCTGCCGTTGTGTTCGGCCGTGCGGACGTTCAGCAGCTTCGCCGCTTCCAATCGCTTGAGAATGGGATACAGCGTCGATTCGGAAATTTCCGAAACGGGTGCCAGGTCGCGTATGATGCGATAACCGTACGAATCTTCTTTCAGCAGCGTGCTAAGTACCAGGACGTCTAAAAGGCCCTTTTTCAGCTGCATGTCCATGGAATACCTCCTTTCGCGATATACTATACAACACATAGTATTATTTTGTCAAGCGTTCGGAGGGGGATTTTCGGGAAAATATAAAATTTTTCGGAAAAAGCGATTTTCGCGGGCGGTTTTCGGAAGGGTTCGCCGCAAGGAGCCCGCGCGCGGCCGCGGCATGGCGGAGGCGGGGCGCGGAAAGGTGCATGAAAAGCCGTCCGCCCGCGCAAGATAACGGGGAGAGCTTTCCGAAAGGGAAAGGGCGAATGCCGGAGAACGGCGTCGAAAAACGGGTGTTGAAATTGTGAATGTTTGCTAAATGTTTAGAAATTATCCCGCAAACGCTTGAAAAAAAGACGGGCGTGTGCTAAAATATGATGTAGTCCTCCGCGGAAAGCGGAGAAGGGAAGGAGTAGAACATTGAACAAAAAGACCAAAACTATATTCTGGATCGTTATCGCGGTCGTCGTGGTGGTGGTTCTGGCAATATTGTTCCAGCAGCTCATTTCGCCGAGATATACCGAGCTATCCCTCACGGAGTTTATCGCTTATGTCGAGGACGGCCGGATCAATTACATTTACGTAAACGGATACAATTGGCAGGGGCAGTTGATTACCAACGGCGTGGCGTCCGGCTATTATTCCACCGTCGGCCCCAGCTTTTATGATGCCGGCGGCCTGAGAGAATGGTTGCAGGTTTGGAACAGCGAACCTATGAATCTCGGCGTGACTGTTACGTTGGCCGACCCCAATGCGGGCAGCATGTGGTCCAGCGTGTTCACGCTGGTCGCCATCATACTCGTGGCGGTGGTGTTCTGGCTGCTGATGCGTTCGGCGACGGGCGGCGGCGGAAAGGTCATGAGCATCGGCAAGACCAAAGCCCACGTGCAGAACAACCTCAAGGTGCGCTTCGCGGACGTCGCGGGCGCGGAAGAGGAAAAGGAAGAACTCAAAGAGGTGGTGGAGTTCCTCAAAACCCCCAAGAAGTTCTCCGACCTGGGGGCGAAAATTCCCCGCGGCGTGCTGCTCGTCGGTCCTCCGGGCACGGGTAAAACGCTGTTCGCCAAAGCGGTGGCGGGCGAAGCCGGGGTTCCGTTCTTCGCCGTTTCCGGTTCCGATTTCGTGGAAATGTACGTCGGCGTCGGCGCCAGCCGCGTGCGCGACCTGTTCGATATGGCCAAGAAAAATCAGCCCTGTATCATCTTCATCGACGAAATCGATGCGGTGGGCCGCCACAGGGGCGCGGGGCTGGGCGGCGGTCACGACGAACGGGAGCAGACGCTCAACCAGATCCTCGTCCAGATGGACGGCTTCGAGACCAACGAGGGGATCATCGTCATGGCGGCGACCAACCGCGCCGATATCCTCGACCCTGCCCTTTTGCGTCCCGGTCGGTTCGACCGTCAGATCCACGTTAATCTGCCCGACGTCAAGGGCCGCGAACAGATACTCAAGGTGCACGCGCGCAACAAGCCCATCGCGCCCGACGTCAATTTCAAGACGGTGGCGCGCATGACGGTGGGTTTTTCGGGCGCGGACCTCGCCAACCTGCTCAACGAGGCGGCGATCCTCACGGCCCGGGCGGACAAAAAGCTCATCGGCAACCTCGAGCTTTACGAGGCGATCGATAAGGTGCTGATGGGATTGAAAAAGAAGAGCCACGTCGTCACCGAGGCGGATAAGCGCATCTGCTCCTATCATGAGTCGGGCCACGCCGTCCTCGCGGGGCTGTGCAAGCACTGTGACCCCGTGCACGAGGTCACCATTATTCCCCGCGGCAGCGGCGCGGGCGGGTTTACGATGACCCGGCCGGACGAGGACGGGGAGTTCATGTCCTATAATCAGATGGTCGACCGCATCTGCATGTCGCTGGGCGGGCGGGTCGCCGAAGAGATCGTCTTGAAAGACGTCACATACGGCGCGAGCGCCGATTTGCAGTCGGTATCCTCGCTGGCGCGCAAAATGGTCACGCAGTTCGGCATGAGCGAAAAGCTCGGCCTGGTCGCCTACGAGAACAACCAGCCCGTGTTCATGGGCATGGATTACGAGCTGGGCGGCGGCAGCCGGAACAGCTATTCGCAAAAGACCGCGGCGGAGATAGACGACGAGGTGCGTCGGATCGTTTCCGAACAGCACCAGCGGGCGACCCGTCTGCTCACCGAAAACCGCAGCATTCTCGACAACATGTCCCGCGTGCTGGTGGAGAAGGAGACCATTTACACGGAAGAGGTGGAAATGCTCATGAAGGGCGCTTCGTATACGGAGGTCATCGAGTTCATGGACCGCGAGGGCGACAAGCGGAAGGAAAATCCCTTTGAAAGATTTTCCGGGGCGCCCGGCGGATTGACGCCGCAGCCCGGCGGAGCATCTTAAACCGCTGCACGAAAGAAACGGGAGCCGGGAAATTTTCCGGCTCCCGTACGCTATGTCGCCGAACGATATCGGCCCCGCCCGGAAGGGCGCGGGGCAAGAGGGGGACAGCCCATGAAAAAGACAAAATTTTCTCTGCCCACGGGTGCGAGCGAAGAAAAAACCGTCCGCATCGACGCCGTGGATATTCCCTCCGGCTTCGCGGAGATGCCGGACGAGCGTTCGCTGAAGGAGCGAGCGGCGTACATTCTCGTCAACGGTATGCCCGTTTTGCCCGTCTGCCGGGAGGAGGACGGCCGTTACCGCCTGCTTGCGGGCGCGGCGGACCTGTCGGCCGCACAGAGGGCGGGCCTGACCGAAATTCCCGCCCGGGTATATCGTTTTTCGGAGCGGGAGGCAGAGGTGTTTTCCGTCGTCGAGCGCCTGCGTTCGGATTCGGCCGGCGCGATGGAGTCCGCCTATCTCATGAAAAGGCTTCTGACGGATTTCGGCTGGACGCAGGAGGACGTCGCCCGCCGCGTCGGCAAATCCCGTCCCGCCGTCGCCAATACGCTGCGTCTGCTCACGCTTTCGCCGGAGGTGGTGGGGCTGGTGGAGAGCGGCAGACTTTCGGCGGGCCATGCCCGCGCCCTGGTCCCCGTGCCCCGGGAAAAGCAGTACGCTTTTGCGGAGGAGGCGATCCGCCGCGGTTATTCGGTGCGGGAGACGGAACGCGCGGTGAAGGCGTTTCTGACTCCGCCCGAGGTCCTGCGCGCGGAAAAAGCCGCGGCGACCGCCGCAAAGAGCGAGGAATTGAAGGCGTTTGTCGAGCGAATGCGGTCGGTTTTCCGCACGAAAGTTTCGCTCATCGGTAACGACAAAAAAGGGCGGATCTACATAGACTATTATTCGGCGGAAGATTTGTGCCGCTTTGAGGAGTTTCTGGACATTTTGGAAACCTGCGGCGGGGATTGACCCGCCGCAGGTTTTTGCGAATGCGCAGAGTGTCCGACGGGCGTCAGCCCGCAAAAGCCCGATATCTATTTTTGCATCGCGTAATACGCGTAATATAATATGTCGCGCGAAAAAATTGTCCCCGCCGGGAAGGCGGGGACGACGTTTTTGCTTTTGTTATTTTGCGAGGATAAGATGCCCGGTAATCAGGAGATAGATAAGGTCGATGACGCCCAGAATCCAGGTCCATCCCACGAAAAGGAACAAGAGGAACACGATGATGTGTATGATACTCTTTGTCCTGAGCATGACGGACAGACGCACGAGGCATTCCACGATCCACCCGACGACGGGCAGAATGAGAAGAATAAATTTCAGCAGCCTCGATTGTTTGTTGAACCACTTATCGAAAGTCATGAAAAAAACCTCCTTCGGAATTTGATGACACCATTATAACATATTCCGCAGCCGTTTGCAACAGTATTTACAAAAATTCCGGCAAAGATTCTTTCGCGTGTTCAGTCCGGCCGCCCCGTCTTTTCCACATATAATATATATGATATGCGGCGGGAAAGGGAAGCGGATTGCGGGATTTCGGAAATGACTCCGATTGACCGGGGCGCGATAAAATTTTCTTATTCTTTCTTTTCGTCCGCGTCGTCCTGCTTTTCGCCGCCGAAATCGAGGCCGGACAAATCGTCGTGCCGCGCGCGGCGGTCGTTTTCCTCCTGCCTCTGTTTGCACAGGAGCATGAGTCCGAAAAACAGCACGGCGCCCGCGACGCAGAGTATCGCGGCCAGCCAGGAATGGAGCGCGCCCGCCGGTATCACCAGCGCGATAAAAATTGCGGATAAGGCGGTAAAGACAATTCTCAGCGTTTTCAAGAAAATTCCTCCTCGTTCTGCCGCCATTGTACCACGAAGGGAGGCGGAAAGTCAAGAAAAAGCAGGGAAAATCGCAAAAAAGGGAAAAAAGGGAAAAAGTGGGGTAAAAAAGCTTGACAAAGGCGGGCAGAAAGTGGTAATATGAGCAAGCTGTCCGGGGGAAGCCCTCGTTGAGCCGGGCGGCGGAGCGTGAAAGGCGAAAAAAAAGTAAAAAAAAGTAAAAAAAGATATTCAAAACGCTTGACAAAGGTAAGAGAGATATAGAAGTATATACAGGAACTCACCGAGAAAAGGGCTTCGGACGATAGTCAGAACAAAAAATAACAAAAAAAGACAAAAAAAAAAACAGGCAAAGAAAAGAAAAGAAAAGAAACAAAGAAAAAAACAACCGCGGCGAGGAGAAAAAGATGTATCGCATTCAGCATCATTTCGTTAGCAGCGGAAGAAGGGCAAAAGTT
>CALWAU010000040.1 GCA_944375795.1 uncultured Clostridia bacterium
GCGGGGGCGCTTTCGATGTGCGTCGTTCCTTACCTGCTGCCCGATCTCGTCAAAATTGTCGCCGCCGTTCTGATTGTGTCCGCGATGAAAAAGTACGTGCGGAAGTAGTTTGCGCGCTTCGCCCCTCTGAAACGGATGCCCTCGCAGACAATCCCCCCTTCACTTTCCCCCCTTTACACAAGGGGGGCTTGTTTTATGGTATTCCTTCCATTCGCACAGGGGGCTTGTGCGGTGTTTCCCTCTCCTTCGGCAAAAAGGGGAGACCGAGAAGAGGCTCCTTTTGCAAAGGGGCGGCAAAGCGGCTTTTTTTCAAGGCTCCTTTGTGTAAAGGGAGCTGTCTGCCACAGGCAGACTGAGGGATTGTTTTGCGGCTGTCGCCGTCTGACCGCTTTCGCGGTAGAGGCGCAAACCTTCGGTTTGCTTTTGGGGGGGACAGGGTTGCGGCTGTCGCCGTCTGACCGCTTGCGCGGTAGAGGCGCAAACCTGCGGTTTGCTTTCATGGAGGGCCTTTTGCGGGCTCCGCCCTGCACCCGCAAGGGACAGTGTCCCTTGACCCTTTTTCGGGGCTCCTTTGTGCAAAGCGGGGCTTTTGCGGGCTCCGCTCTCCCGTGCGAGGAGCACGGAGACAGAAAAAATTCAGCCGGTTTCTTTCATGCAAAGAAACCGGCTGAAACAATTTTCAGGGCCCGGTCATATATCCAGCTCGGGCGGGACGTCGATTTGATCGGAAACGTATTTTCCGTTCTTTTTTCTCTGGCGGACGCATTCGGATAAAAGATACTCGATTTGCCCGTTTACCGAGCGGAAATCGTCCTCTGCCCAGGCGGCGATGGCGTCGTACAGCTTGGGGGAGAGGCGTAAGGGCACCTGCTTTTTGCGGCTGTCGTCCATTTCAGTACAGACTGCCCGAATTTACGACGGGCTGGGCGTCGTGGTTGCCGCACAGGACGACGAGAAGATTGGATACCATCGCCGCTTTCCGCTCCTCGTCCAGCGTCACCACGTTGTTTTCGTTCAGGCGTTCGAGCGCCATTTCCACCATGCCGACCGCGCCGTCCACGATCATTTTCCGCGCGTCGATGATGGCGGAAGCCTGCTGGCGCTGCAGCATCACCGCCGCGATTTCCGGCGCGTATGCGAGATAGGTGATGCGCGCTTCGATTACCTCGATGCCCGCTTCGTTCACGCGGGATTGGATCTCGTCGCGGATGCGGGAGGCGACCACCTCGCTCGAACCCCGCAGGCTGCCCTCGTCGGCCACGCCGTCGCCCGTCGTGTCCACGCCCGGCGCGACGTCGTAGGGGTAGATGCGGACGATGTTGCGGAGGGCACTGTCACATTGCAGGGAAAGATATTCCTTGTAATTGTCCACGTTAAACACCGCTTTCGCCGTATCCACCACCTTCCACGTCACCGCGATCCCGATTTCCACGGGGTTGCCGAGACAGTCGTTGATCTTCTGGCGGTTGTTGTTGAGGGTCATGATTTTCAGCGAAATTTTCTTGCTCGAAAGCTCCGCCGCTTCCGCGCTATCCTTCGCCGCCCCCAATACCGCCTGCTTTACGTCGCCGCTCTGATTGAGCTTGGTCTTGGCGGCGGGATTCACCGCCGAGCTGAAGGGATTGACGTAATAAAAGCCTTCCCCTTTCAGCGAGCCGATATATTTGCCGAACAGCGTCAGGACCAACGCTTCCTGCGGCTTGAGGATCTTCAGACCCGGCATCAGCACGAAATCGACGACCAGAAGAATAAAACCGACGACGGAGACGGCGATGACGTCCGCGACCGCGCCGCCGATGATCAGCCCGACGGACAGCGCAAACAGCAGCACGATGACGGCCAGCATGGACATGCCGTGCTTCTTGTTGTTGAGTTGAATTTCCTGCATAAATTTTCTCCTTATATTTTATTGATATCAAAATAATATCACAATAATTTTATTTTGTCAATCGAAATGCGCAAAAAAGGGAAAAAATTTTTTTGCGTATCTTTTGGGAGAAACTTCCGTGTCGGATTGTTCTTTCGACGGGGAAACGGAAGGGAGCTGCGCCGATGACGATTTCGGGAGAATACGGGACCGGCGATAAAGCCGCAGGGCAGGATGCTGTTTTAAGAAATTGTATATGTCATATAGGACAAACGGAACCCCGCAGGCAAACGCCTGCGGGGTGAATTTCAATGGCGGAGCATATGCGGGCCAAAGGGGGCGGAAGCGTCTTTTCGCCGCTTTTCAGAGGGGCGCGGAAAGGGCGGACAGTATGGCGGCCGAGAGCGCCGCACAGAGGGAAACGCGGGTGGGAAAGCGCTCCCGGGCCGCGGGAGGAAGGTATTGCGGGTATACGCCGACGCCCGCGATACAGCTGCGGATGCCGTCGGGATCGGAAAGGTATTCGACGAGCATGCCGCACAGTTTGGTCCCGTCCGAAAAAATTTCGTTGTCGCGCAAGGTCCCGCCGAGTACCGAACGGACCGCCCCGTAAATTTTTTCCGACAGCGCGTCCGCTTCTCGCGCCGGGGCGCGGGGAAAGAGGAGCAGGGACATATATACCCCGCCCGTTTCGGAAGGGAACGCCTTTCCCCGCCTGGCTCTGCCCGCCGTCTGGCGCTCGGCAAGCACGAGAGAAGGTGCGGTTTCCCCTTCGGCGAGAAGGCGTTCCGCATAGGCGTTTGTGGAGGGCAGGGCTGAGACGACGTAAATTTTGACGCCCGGAAACCCCGCCTCGGAGAGGAGGCGGGACAGTTCGTCTCCGTCCGCCACGTCGGAGAGCAGAAGGCGATAGCCCGCTTTTGGTGCCCCCTCGATGCGGTAGCCCTCTTTCCGGAGGGCGGAGACGGCCTTCCACACGGCGGCGCGGGTGACGCCGAACATCTCCGCCAGCGCCTGTCCCGAGAGCGTCCCGCGGCGTTTGAGTTGTGTCAGGATATCCGTTTTGAGGCTCATGATCACGCTATATTATAAACCCAAACGGGGGAAATGTCAAGAAAGGAATGAAAAAGACAGAATTTTTCCCGAAAACGGCGCGAAAACGCTTTGATTTTCCGCACAAATATTGTAAAATAGAATGTGCATGAATGCGCGGCCGCGGCGCGGGGAACCGCATTCCCGCAAAAAGCGGGGCGGCGGGGCGCCGGAGCGCGAAAAAATAACCAATTCGGAGTTCAGTATCGATGGGATTGATCAGCTATTTGATGGGCAGCGACGGCAGAAAGAGCCTGAAAAAGCTCGGAAAAACCGCGGATAAGGTGGAGGCTTTGGAGAGCACCTATGCCGCGATGGATGATGAAACGCTGAAGGGACAGACGGCGATTTTCAAGGACAGGCTCGCCAAGGGCGAGACGATGGACGACATTCTGCCCGACGCGTTTGCGGCGCTGCGGGAAGCGGCGTGGCGAATCCTCGGCATGAAGCATTTCCGCGTGCAGATCATCGGCGGCATCTGCCTGCATCAGGGGCGCATCGCCGAAATGCGGACGGGCGAAGGCAAGACGCTGGTCGCCACCCTTCCCGCCTATCTCAATGCCCTTTCCGGAAAGAGCGTGCATATCGTCACCGTCAACGACTATCTCGCCAGGCGTGACGCGGACTGGATGGGCAAGGTACACAAGTTTATGGGCCTTACCGTGGGGGTCATCGCGCCGGGCATGGACGACGATGCCAAGCGGGAGGCGTACAAGTGCGACATCGTGTACGGCACCAATAACGAATTCGGTTTCGATTATCTCCGCGACAACCTCAAGACGGATTTGAAGCGCATGGTACAGCGCGACCTCACCTACGCGATCGTGGACGAGGTGGACTCCATTCTCATCGACGAAGCGCGCACGCCGCTCATCATTTCGGGCAAAGGGGAAAAATCCTCCGATCTGTACGTGCAGGTGGACAGGTTCGTGCGGACCCTTTCGGGCGGTTTCGACGACGAATTGAAGGAAGAGGAGGACGCGGAGTTCGCCCGTAAGCGGGAGGAGCGCAAGGAGAACAAGAAGAACAAAAAGAAAAAGGAAGCGCTCGCCGAGGCGGCGGAAGCCGACGAAGAGGACGAGGAGGAAGTCGTCGATTTTACCAGGATGACCCTCGCCGAACAGGCGAATTACGAGGCGGAGCAGGAGGAAAAACGCGCCGCCGCGGCGGCCGCCGCTCCCGAGGGTAAGCGGGCTTTGGCCGCGTCGAGGGACTGGGACTATATCATCAACCGCAAGGACAAGACGGTGGAGCTCACCGATTCGGGCGCGCGCAAGGCGGAGAGATTTTTCCGCATCGACAACATCGCGGAGATCGAGCACGCCGACCTCAATCACCACATTCAGCAGGCGCTGAAAGCGCATAAGCTGTTCAAGCGGGACGAGGACTATATCGTCAACGACGGCGAGGTCATCATCGTCGACGAATTTACGGGACGACTCATGATCGGGCGCCGGTATTCGGACGGCCTGCATCAGGCCATCGAGGCGAAAGAGGGGGTGGAGGTGCGCAGCGAAAACAAGACGTACGCCACCATCACCTTCCAGAATTATTTCCGTCTGTACAGCAAGCTTTCGGGCATGACGGGCACGGCCAAGACGGAGGAGGCGGAATTCCGCACCATCTATTCGCTGGACGTCATCGAAATTCCCACCAACAAGCCCATCCGGCGCGTGGACCTGCCCGACCGCGTATATTCGACGATCGACGGCAAAAAGCGGGCGATCGTCAACGAGATCGTGGAGCGGCACGAAAGCGGGCAGCCCATTCTCGTGGGTACCTCCTCGGTGGATAAGTCGGAGGAAATTTCCCGTCTCCTCAAACGGAACGGCATCAAGCACAATATCCTCAACGCGAAAAATCACGAACGGGAAGCGGAGATCGTCGCCCAGGCGGGTCGGTTCGGCGCGGTGACCATCGCCACCAACATGGCGGGCCGCGGCACGGACATTCTGCTCGGCGGCAATCCCGAGTATCTCGCCAAAAAGCGGCTGCGCGAGGAGGGGGCCGAACGGGAGGTCATCGAGCTCGCCACCAGCATGTATATCCAGGACATCGACGACAAGACCAGAGAGGTGCGCGAGCGGTACAAGAAGCTGTACGAGCACTATAAGGCGGAGACGGACAAGGAGAAGGAACAGGTCATCGCGGCGGGCGGCCTGTGCATCATCGGCACGGAACGGCACGAATCGCGGCGCATCGACAACCAGCTCCGCGGCCGTGCGGGGCGCCAGGGGGACATCGGTATGTCCGTGTTCTTCCTCTCTCTGGAGGACGAGCTGGTGCGCCGGTTCGGCGGCGAGCGCATGAAGTCCCTCTACAATCTCTTCAAGATAGACGAGGATACCTGTCTGGAATCCAGGATGCTTTCCCGCGGGATTGAGAACGCCCAGAAGAACATCGAGGGCAGAAACTTCGGTATCCGCAAAAACGTTTTGCAGTACGACGACGTGATGAACACCCAGCGCAAGGTGATGTATGAGGAGAGGCTTAACGTATTGAAGGGCGCGGACGTGCACGAGCAGGTGCTCAAATATATCCCCGATTACGTGGAGGAGGTCGTGCGGTCGGCGGTCAACGTCGAGGATATGCCCGAGCTTTGGAACGAGACGGAGCTGAATGCCGCGCTCGAGGCCAAGTTGCTGCCCGAGGGTACCAATTACGTCACGCGCGAGAAGCTGACGAAGTGGGATTATCCTCTGGCCATCCGCAAGATCACCAACAAGACAATCAAGGAATACGAAAAGAAGATAGAGGACATCAAGGCCGCGGGCATCGACTTCCGCGACGTGGAGCGGCGGGTGCTGCTCATGAACGTGGACCGCAATTGGATAGACCACATCGACGCGATGGATCAGCTCCGCAAGGGGATCGGCCTGCGCGCCTACGGCCAGGTGGACCCCGTCATCTCCTACAAGAAAGAAGGCTTCGAGATGTTCGACGAGATGGTGGAGCGCATTCAGCGCACGACGATCGCGGTGCTTCTGAAAGTGAAAGTGGAGATTCGCCCCGCGCCGCCTCAGCCCGTCCGCCGTCAGATGCCCGATCAGGGCATGGCGTCCGCCCTCGCCGCAAACGCGGCTTCCGCGCAGCCCACGAGGCCCCGGCCCCTTCGCCGCCAGATGCCCGAGCCGCTCACCAACATGAGCTCGTATAAGGAAGCGATGGCCCGCCGGGAAGCGCTTCTGAAGGCGCAGGGCGAGGCAAAGGCTTCGGAAAAGGATCCGGAAAAAACCGAAGCGCAAACGCCCGAAACGCAGGGCGAGACGGACGGAACGGAGAACGGATAAGCGCGGTTTCAGGAGGATTATGTTCAAGGCAGACGATTACAGATTGAAGATACAGGGAATGCGTTCGGTGCTGGACGAGGCGGGCTACGCGCTCGACCTCGACAACCAGCGCGCGCGCCTGGAGGAGCTCAGAAAGGAGCAGGAAAAGCCGGAGGTCTGGCAGGATTTGGAAAAATCCGCGAAGATCGGGCGGGAGATCTCCCATATCGAAAACAAAATTTCCGCTTACGAAAAGAGCGAATCGGCGCTGAAAGACGCGGGCGAGGTGATCGACCTCATCGAGGAGACGGGGGACGAAAGCCTGATTCCCGAGCTGGACAATATGCTGCAGACGGCGGACAAGGACATCGAGGACATGCGCATCCGCACTCTGCTGAAAGGCCCGTACGATTCCCATAACGCCCTGCTTGCGCTGCACGCGGGCGCGGGCGGGACGGAGGCTTGCGACTGGTGCGCGATGCTGTACAGAATGTACACGAGATATTGCGAAAAGATGGGCTTCAAGGTGTACGAACTCGACCGCGAGCCCGGCGAAGAAGCGGGCATCAAGAGCGTCGATTTCCGCGTGGAGGGCGAAAATGCCTACGGCTATCTGAAGGCGGAAATGGGGGTGCATCGGCTGGTGCGCATTTCTCCGTTCGACGCCAACAAGCGCCGGCATACCTCCTTCTGCTCGCTGGAAGTCATGCCCGAGGTCGAGGACGACAACGAAGTGGAGATCAAGGACGACGATATCCGCATCGACATCTACCATTCGGGCGGGGCCGGGGGCCAGAACGTCAACAAGGTGGCCTCGGCGGTTCGCATCACCCACTACCCGACGGGCATCGTCGTGCAGTGCCAGAACGAGCGTTCGCAGCTCCAGAACAAGGAAATGTGCTTCAAGATGCTTCGCTCCAAGCTGCTCGAAAAGAAGATAGAGGAGCGCCAGGCGGAAGCGGACGCGATGAAGGGAGACGTCAAAAAGATAGAGTGGGGCTCGCAGATACGTTCCTATGTGTTCTGCCCCTACACGATGGCCAAGGATCACCGCACGGGCTACGAAAAGGGAGATATCCAGGCGGTGATGGACGGCGATATCCAGGGCTTTATCATCGATTATCTGAAAAAGACCTGACGGGATACTTTGCCCGCGCTTTTTTCCGAAAAAGATAAAAGGACGGGGCAGGGCAGAGACGACGGAAAAGTGGCTTTCGGTTTTCCCCGGAAGCCGCTTTTCAAAGGAAAGAATTTTCGGCCATGTATACACCTTATGCACCCACAATTTTACGGCGGGAGGAACCCGTCATTTTGGGCATCGAATCCTCCTGCGACGAGACGGCCGCCGCTGTCGTGCGCGGGCGTACCGTCTTGTCCGACGAAATCGCTTCGTCGGCGGACGTGCAGTCCCTTTACGGCGGCGTAGTGCCGGAGATCGCCTCCCGCGCCCATACCGAGGCGGTTTCCGCCGTGGTGGAGCGCGCCGTGAAAAAGGCGGGCATCGGATACGGAGATCTGGACGCCGTCGCCGTCACTTACGGCGCGGGGCTTTTGGGCGCGTTGCTCGTCGGGGTGTCCTTTGCCAAGGCGTTCGCCTATGCGCTGAACAAACCCCTCATCGCGGCGGACCATATCCGCGGGCATCTCGCCGCCGCCTATACCTGCGCGCCCGATTTGGAGCCGCCCTTCGTCACCCTGCTCGCCAGCGGCGGGCACACGGCCGTCCTGTACGCCGAGTCGGAGGGGAAATTCAGGATACTCGGCGCGACGCTGGACGACGCGGCGGGCGAGGCGTTCGACAAGGTGGCGCGGGTTTTGGGCCTGAAATACCCGGGCGGGCCCAACATCGAGCGGTGCATCCGCGAGGGGAACGGGAAACCCGTCATCCCCATGCCGAAAATGCTGAAGGGGGGCGGCGGCTATAATTTTTCGTACAGCGGATTGAAAACGGCGGTCATCAATTACTGCCACACGATGGAACAGAAGGGGCTGCCCTATTCCAAGGCGGACGTGGCGGCGTCCTTTCAGTGCGCGGCGGTGGACGTCCTCGTCGACAAGACGATGGAGGCCGCGAGGGAAACGGGGGTGCACACCGTGACGGCGGGCGGCGGCGTCGCGGCCAATTCTTACTTGCGCCAACGGCTTTCCGAGGCCTGCGAGGCGGCGGGGCTTCGGCTTGTGCTTCCCGAAAAGAGGCTGTGCACGGACAACGCGGCGATGATCGCCGCGGAGGGCGCGGTGCAATACCGCCTCGGGAATTTTGCGAAAATGGACCTGAATGCGAAGGCGTCCGTTCCGCTGGCGGCGACGCTCGGCGGACACTGAGGAGGGAATATGGAAATTCTGGATGTTCTGCTCGATGCGCTGCTGGACACGCTTAAGCTTCTGCCCCCTCTGATCCTCATCTATATCGTCATCGAACTCATCGAGCACAAGACCAAACTCAACGGCCCGAACAACCGCCTGAACGGAAAATTGGGGCCGCTGATCGGCGCGGCGACGGGGCTCATTCCCCAATGCGGCTTCTCGGTGATGGCGGCGAAGCTGTTCGAGCGGAAATACATCACGACGGGGACGCTGCTCGCGATCTTTCTCGCCACCAGCGACGAGGCGTTTATCATTCTCCTCTCCTCCGGCAGGGGCGCGGTGTGGCTGCTGCCCCTCATCGTGCTGAAAATTTTCGTCGGCGTCGCCGCGGGCTATGCCGCGGACGGCATACTCCGGCTCGCGGGGCGCAGGCGGGTGGTATCTTCGGCGGGAAAGGCGCTCGACGCCGCGCGCGCCGCGGAAGGGGAGGCGCAGGGGCACGCCTGCGCGGAGGAAGATTGCGGACACGGGCATGACCATGACGACCACGACCACGACCGCGACCGCGGCGCCCATGCGCTGTTCATGCAGCGGGAGGAGGAAAAGGAATTTGAATGCACCTCCTGCGGCCGCGTGCACGACGAGGCCAGACCGGTGATGACATACGTCGTATCCCCCCTCTTGCATTCGCTGAAAGTGGCGCTGTTTATCCTCATCGTCAACGTCGTGCTCGGCCTCATCATCTATGGGGTGACGGAGGACAGGTTCTTCTCTTTCATGGAAAGAAATCTGTTCGTTCAGCCGCTCATCACTTCCCTGGTGGGGCTAATTCCCAACTGTGCGTCCAGCGTCGTCATTACGGAATGTTTTTTGCAGGGCGGGATTTCCTTCGGTTCGTGCGCGGCGGGGCTGTGCGCCAACGCGGGGATGGGATTCGTCGTCCTTCTGAAAAACGTGCGCGAGTGGAAGCGCAATCTCGCGCTGGTGCTGGTGTGCTATCTCATTTCGGTGCTGGTCGGCGTCGCGGTGAACGGAGTTCTCGCGGCGGTGTGACGATTTTCTTCCCGCGCAGAGCGGGAAACATACTTCGGAGACGGTCATGAAATCATTTTTAAGCGAATTTATTTCTTCTCTCACCCCCTATACGGCGGGGGAGCAGCCGCAGGATCGGCGGTACGTGAAGCTGAACACCAACGAAAATCCCTATCCGCCCTCCCCGGGGGCGGAAGAGGCGCTGCGCTCCTTCGACGGGGCGAAGCTGCGGCTGTATCCCTCTCCGAATGCCGACGCTTTGCGGGACGCGATCGCCCGCGCCGAGGGCGTGGAACGGGAAAACGTGTTTTGCGGCAACGGGAGCGACGAGGTGCTTGCGCTCTGCATTCCCGCCTTTTTCGATAAGGAGGGAGAGGGCGCGGCGTTTGCGGACATCACGTATTCTTTTTATCCCGTGTTCTGCGATTTCTTTTCCGTGCCCTATCGCATCGTGCCGTTAAAGGAGGACTATACGATGGACCTCGCGGCCTTTTCGCGCCTGCGCTGTAAAGGGATCTTGCTCACCAATCCCAACGCGCCGACGGGGATCGGGATAAATCGGGATACCATGGATGCGTTCATCGCCGAAAACCCCGACAAACTCATCATCGCGGACGAGGCGTATATGGGCTTTTACGGCGAAAGCGCCGTGCCGCTCGTAAAGAAGTATTCCAATCTTTTGGTCGTCAAGACCTTTTCCAAATACTACGCGCTGGCGGGGATACGCTGCGGTTACGCCGTGGGAAATCCGGAGTTGATCCGCGGGCTGTTCGCCGCGAAGGACTGTTTCAATTCCTATCCCGTGGACGCGCTCTGCCAGGCGGTATGCGCGGCGGCGGTGTCGGATGCGGACTATTACGCGGCGGCCGCGGAAAAGGTGAAATCGGAGCGCACCCGCCTGCGTCAGGAGCTCGTGAAGCTGGGCTTTTTCGTGCCCGAGAGCGCCGCCAATTTCCTGTTTGCCGGGCACCCCAAGGGCGGGGAGTTCATCTATCGCGGGCTGAAGGAGCGGGGGGTGCTCGTCCGCTTCTGGAACACGGACAAGCTGAAAAATTTCTGCCGCATCACGGTGGGCACGCCCGAGGAGGACGACGCACTGTTGTCCGCCCTGCGGGAAATGCTCTGAAAGGGCGGCCCCGGCGGGGGCGGACGGAGGATTATGCGCGCTTCGGATACGTTGTTCGGGCGGGAGGTGCATGAGGGGAGCGCCGAGGAGCTGCCTTCCCTGCTCAAAGCCCGTTTCCCGATGGGATATTATCTGATACTCACCGATGAAGAGAGCGCGCCCGCGCTGGGAAAGGTCCTGAAAAGGCTGCTCAAAAAGATATTCGTCGTCCTGCGGGAGGAGGACGTTCTGCCCCTGTTCTCCGCGCCGGACGCGGTCACCTGCGTCGTCGGCGCGGGCAAAGCGATCGCCGCCGCGCGGTATTTTGCCTGCGTGCGTTCGCTGCCGCTTGTCGCGGTGTGTTTTTCCTGTCGGCCGCAGGGGCTGGGCGGGCGGACCGCCTCGGTGAACGTGTGCGGGGAAAATGTCTCTTATCCCGTGCCGCCGCCCGATTTGATTTTCGCGGCGGATTTGCAGAAGGGGGAGAGGGAGGAGGCAGAAGCGTTCCTCTCCGCCTGTGCGCTTTCGGCACTTTCCTTCGACCTGTGTCTCAGGCTGGGCCTGCCCGACGGGAAGGAGGCGGGAAAGCCGCTGTTTTCCCTCCTGGACGCCGCGAGCCGGGAAATATCGGACCCGCCGGGGCGGGGGAGCGCGGAGCTTTTTCGGGCGGTTCTCGCCTGCGAATATTGTTTTTCCGGGGGATTTCCGGAAGGGGAGATTTTTGTCTTCGTCCGCCTGTCGGAGAAATTTGCGGGCCTTTCGCGGCCGCGGGCGCTGCGCGCATGTACCGCCGCGCTGTCCGGTCTGTACGCCCTCTTTTTCGACGGCGGCTTCTATCGGGGCGGAATGGTGGACTATAACGCCCGCCGCGAGGAGGCAAAGCGCCTTTTCCCCGGCGCAGCGGGGACGGAAAGAACGGCGTTCCCCACGGCGGAGCAGCTCGCTGCCCGCAAAACGGCGTTCGAGCGGGAAAAAGGGGAAGCGGCGGCCCGCCTTTCCGCCTTTCGTGCGGCGTTGCCCGCGCGGGAAGGACGGAACGCGGAGGAGACGCAAACGGCGCTTCTGCGATTGCTTCCCGAATTGTCGGGCGGCGGCGGAATCGCGGCACTGATGCGGGATTTCGGCCTTTTGTGAGAGGGAAAAGATGAAAGAGACGAAAGGAAGGTAAAAGCGAATGACGGCTTCCGAGCTTTTGGAAAAGACCAAGGTGTTCTTGCTCGACATGGACGGGACTTTGTATGTGGACGACGCGCCCATCGGGCGGATGAAGGAGACGCTCGCCGCTCTCCGACGGGCGGGCAAAAAGTTGGTGTACTGTACCAACAATTCCTCGAAAACGCCCGAAGAATACGTGCGCAAGCTGGAAAAAATCGGGCTTTGGGGGGACGGGGACATGGTGTATACCTCCGCGATCGCCGCGGCGGAATATCTCAAAAGGCACCACGCCGGCAAATCGGCTTATATCCTCGCCACGGACGAGGTGCGGGCGGATTTCGCGGCGCGGGGGATCCCCCTCGACGAAGAAAATCCCGACGTCTGCCTCCTCGCCTACGATACGACGCTCACCTTCCCGAAAATGAAGAAGTTCAACGAATTTCTCGCGGCGGGGAAGTTTTACGCGGCGACGCATCCCGATGCGGTGTGCCCCGCCCTGCCCGTGTCGGCGCCCGATGTGGGTTCGTTCATCGAGCTGTTCCGCGTCTCGTCGGGCAGGGTGCCCGACGTCATCTGCGGAAAGCCGTACTCCGTGATGGTGGAGGCGCTCGGCGGCCTCCTCGGCGTGGGGAAGGAGGAGATCGCGATGGTGGGGGACAGGCTGCACACGGATATCCGTTTCGCCAATCTGAACGGATTCTGCGGCGTTCTGGTGCTTTCGGGAGAGACGACCGCGGAAGCGGCGGCCTCCTCCGCCGACCGTCCTGATCTGATTTTGCAGTCGCTCAACGATCTGGCGTCCCTGCTCTGAGGGGGAAATTTTGCGAAAACTGTTTGAAGGGCCGCGTTTTTGCGGTACATATAAATAGAAGGAAACAACGGGAGGGACCTTGCATGAAGGAAGTAAACGTGAAGGGCTTTTCGGACGGAAAGCTTTCGATAGAGCTTTCGGGGGAGATCGATTCGGGCAGCGCGGACGAGTTTTATGCCGTGACGATGGCGGCATATAAGTCCTCGCCCGGAGACATCGTTTTCGATTGCGAACGGTTGGATTTTATCGACAGCACTACCCTGGGTACGTTTGTAAAGATACTGAAAAATATAAAGACGGACGGGTACGGACTGCGGCTGGAAAAATTGCAGCCCCGCCTGAGAAAGCTGTTTTTGATTTGTTCGCTCAATTCGATTATGGAGATTGCATGAGAATGGAAAAAATTTCGCTTTCTTTGCCCTTATCCAACGAATATCTCACGTCGGTGCGCCTGCTGACGGGCGGCATCTGCGCGCTTGCGGGCTTTGACGTGGACGCCGCCGAGGACTTTAAGGTGTGCGTCACCGAAAGCCTGCTCATTCTCAAACGCAGCGGTTTCCGCTCCGCCGTCATCGAATTCGGGCCGGGGGAAGCCTTGGTCTGTTCCGTCTCCGGCACGGGAGAGCGGGGGGAGGCGGAGGACGGCCCCGACGCGGAAATTTCCTATGCCCTTCTCAACGCCCTCCTCGGCAACGCGGAGTTTGTGAGGGATGAGGACGGCGCCGTGCGCAGGATATCGTTTGCGGCATGAATTTGCCCGCAGCGGAAAAAGGGGAGCCCAGAATGGCAGAAGAAACGGTAAACGAATTGTTCCGGCAGTACAGGGAGACGGGCGATAAGGCAATCCGCAACCGCATCGCGGAAAAATACCTGTACATAGCCGATATCCTCGCCAAAAAATTTGTCGGGCGCGGGGTGGAGTACGACGACTTGAAACAGGTTGCGTCGCTGGCGCTGCTGAAGGGCATCGATCGGTTCGATCCCTCCCTCGGCATGCAGTTTACCACCTTTATCACGCCGACGATCACGGGGGAGATAAAAAATTATTTCCGCGATAAATCCCGCCTCGTCAAGCTGCCGCGGCGGCTGAGCGAGATCAGCGCAAACGTGCGCGCCTTTTCGGCGGAATACGAAGGCAAAAACGGCGTCAAGCCGAGTATCCGGGAAATTGCCGACAGCCTCGGCATCTCCGAGGAAGAGGCAGTGCGCGCGCTGGAAGTGGGCGGCACCGTTTCCCTCGACGGCGCGGCGAGTTCCGGCGACGACGAGGAGAGGTCGCTGTATTCTCTCCTTCCCGACAACGACGACAGGTACGAGCAGTTGGAGGTAAAGGACGCCCTCCGTTCGGCGATGAAAAATTTATCCGATACGGAAAAGGCGCTGATCAAATATCGGTATATGGAGGAGCTTTCGCAGAGCGAGACGGCGAAACGGCTGGGCGTCTCGCAGATGTTCGTTTCGAGAATGGAGCGGAAGCTGCTTTCCAAGCTCCGCGAAAATCTGAAAGATTCGGTGTAAAATCGGGGCGGGCCGCGGTCGGAGGTTTCGGAATGTTTTTTGAAGTAAAAAATTTTCAGGCGCTCCGAAAGGCGATGGAACAGCTTTCCGAGTATCTCGAGGAAAGCGACGTGCCCGAGGAGGACGTATTCGACAGCAAGCTGGTGGTCAGCGAGCTGGTGGGAAACGTCCTGCGGCATTCGGACGGCGTCGCCTCGCTGGAGGGGGAAATCCGCGGGAATTTCATCGAGCTGAAAGTGCATTCCTCCGTGCGCTTTTGTCCTCCCGAGGAAAGCTGCTGTCCCGATGTTATGTCGGAGGGCGGGCGGGGGCTGTTCATCGTGGACAGCGTTTGCACCGAGCGGACCTTCACCGAGGACGGCAGCATACGGGTGCTCATCAAAATTTCCGGCAGAGCAGCTCTTCCGGACGACGAAGAAGATAATTAAAAAAACGGCGGACGGCATTGCCGTCCGTTTTGCGCATTCCGCGGTTTTTCGGCGGGCAGGGTATTGACAAGCGCGGAGAAAGATGGTAGAATAAAAAAGGAGAGAAGGTTCTCCGGCTGCACGATTATCGGATACGGAAGGAGAAAAGATGTTTCTCGATTATGCGGAGATCCCCGATGGGGAGGAATATCCCTTTTGCTGTCTGAAAAGGGTGGGGCGGTTGGACTTTGGCAGCCGCGTCACCGTTTTTTGCGGGGGAAACGGGGAAGGAAAGACTACTTTGACGGGCTTGCTTTCCCAGAAGTGCGACTGTCATTCGGTGGGGCAGGGAAGGGCCCGGTTTCCGCAGAGCGTTTTGCGGCGGGTGAAGGTGGGGCGGACGGAACACGCCGTTCATCGCTTTCGCTTTTCCGCCGAGGAATTTTTAGAGTATATTCTCGGATTGAAGGGAATGGAGACGGAAGCGAAAGAGGCGCTCGAAGAAATCGAGCGGGAGGGACGGTTTAAGGGCGCGGCAAGGGGATTTGCCGCGATGCCGCACGCCCGGACGCTGTACGAAATAAAAAGTATGTACGGAAGGGAGCTGACTGCCTGTTCGCACGGGGAGGGCTTTCTCGAGTTTTTTCAAAGCCGGGTGCGCCCGGGCGGGCTGTATTTCCTCGACGAGCCGGAAAGCGCGCTTTCCTATGAGAATCAGTACAGGCTGGCCTATCTGATCCATTGCGGGGCGAAAGAGGGAAGCCAATTTTTTATCGCCACCCATTCCCCCGTCCTGCCGCTTATTCCGGAGGCGGAAATTTTTCTGCTGCGGGAGGGAGGCGCGGAAAAGACGACATACGACGATTTGGAAGATATCCGCTTTCTGCGCATGTTTCTCGCGCGGAAAGGGGAAAAGATGTTCGATTGATTTTCCGCTCTGCGGGCGGGTGCCCGTATGATCGTAAAGCGGTGAGGGCGCAAACCGTCGGGTTGCTTTTTTTGGGGGTTCTTTTGCAGGCTCCGCCCTGCGCCCGTAAGGGGCATTGCCCCTTGACCCTTTTTCGGATTCCTCGTCTCGGTCAAGGCTCTTTTGTGTAAAGGGAGCTGGCGGCGAAGCCGCCTGAGGGATTGTCTTGCGGGCAAATGCCCGCATCGGTTGCCCGCGCGATAGGGCAAAAGGCGCGGCCCCTCGGAGTTTTCGGTATTTTCGGGCTTCGCAATTATTTGTTATATAAAGAAAAGCCGACCTTGAGGTCGGCTTTTCGTATTTGCAGGAGATTATTTTCTGACGGCAAACTGGTACATCTTCGCAAGCAGAGAATCGGGGATGCGATCCCTGTACTGTCCGAGATAGATGAACACTTTGCGGAAGAATTCCGTGTTGTCTCCACCGACCTGATAGTCGGGAAGGTTCTTCGTGTCTCCCTTGTATTTGAGAATGAAGATTTCGGTGAATTGCTCTCTCTCTGCGGTGTTCAGCGAGGCAATGAACGGATCAAAGCTGCGGCTGTTGTAGAAGTCGTAGTCCGCCGTCGCCGCGGGCCCTGCGGGCTGCTGCGCTTCCGGCTGAGGGCCGAAATTGTAATTGTAAACGGCCTGCTGAGAGACGGGCTGTGCTTCCATGGCCTCGGGGGCGTTCAAAGGCTCGGCTTCGGGAGCTTCCGCCTGCGCATAGGGGCCTTCATAGCGAACGGCTTCCGCATAGACGCCCGTTTCTTCGTCTTCTTCCGTTTCTTCCGTCTGGGCGGCCGTCTGCTCGGCAGCCTCTGCGGGAGCGGCAGTTTCGGTTACCGCTTCGGTCGTTTCGGAAGTTTCTTCCGCAACGGCGGCGGTTTCGGCAGCCGCTTTGGCCTTCTTCTTGGACTTCAGCACGGAAACCGCGATGATGCAGAGGATAACCTGTACGAGCGCGATGGCCGCGGCGATCCCGGCATACAGCTGAACGTCTTGCAGCAGATCTTCCGTGAAGGCGAAATAGATGAAGGCGACGGCGACGAGAAGGTGCACGATGTAACGGAAAATATCGAAACCGTAGCCCTTCCTGGTGGCCATTCTCATGCAAGACACGGCGGCGCCGAGCAGGGCGATGCCGAGTACCGCGATGATCACATAGCGATAGAACTCACCTTTGGTGAGGCTGGAAATGATGGAAGCATCCTGGAGCGCCAGCAGCTCGGTAATGGAATCTACCGCGCCGACGACGCCGTAGATGAGGGCGCCCGCAAAGACGGCGGTGAGCAGGAAGAGGATGAGCGTCATCCAGGTATATTTACCCGCCTTGATGAAGGACAGAACGAGGTAAATGAGGAAGCACACCCCCGCGAGCGCGAGCAGGAAGATATCCAGCGTCGTGTCGATGTTGGCGTAATAGAGGGAAACGGTCAGCACGCAGAGCGCGTAGGCGCCGTATACCCAGAAATTGACAAACGCGATTGCGCGGGCCATGGCGGGCGCGGCCTTGCCGGAGCAGAGACCAACGATCATCATGACGACGGTCACGACCATAGCCACGGGCATGATATAGAGGACGAGGCCCATCACCTTGCCGACGGCGCCGGCGCCGGAAAGCACGGGAATGCCCAGGAATTTGAAGTTTTCAAATCCGGAGGTCACGGCGCCCGTGACGGTCTCCGCGGCGGTACCGTAGAACTCCTCCAGGCCGTTCGTCTTAAAGAGAGCGAGGAGGGCGTCGAGGAGAGTGGAGCCGCCGTAAACGGCATATCCCGCCGTCGTCGAAATGACCATGTTGATCTTGACGAGGCAGAGACACACGATGGGCGCAATCGCCAGAATGAGGGCGAGAATGCGATAGCCGATGTTCTTTTTCTTCGCGGGCGCGGCTTTGGCCGCGGCGGGCTGAGAGTTGCCTTCGGCGAGCATTTCTTTCATGTCGTCGTTGGTGACGTTGAGCTCGGCATAGTTGGTACTTGTGTTGCTCATAGAATATCTCCTGGAAGTTTATTTTTCTTTTCGTCGAACAATTTCCCCGGCGCTTTTTCCAAAAACGGGAAACCGCAACTTTCGTTTACTTTATTATATCACTTTCTTTTTCATATGTCAATACTAAAAAAATAAATTTTTGCATTTTTTTCTGCGGACTTGTCCTTTTTGTGGCCGAAAAGAAGAAAGGCGGACGCAAAAGGGGAAAATCCCTTGAAATTTTTCCGCGTTTGGGCTATAATAAAAGGGAAAATCCGGAAACGGAGGAAATGTCTGCGGGGCGGCGGGAGGACGGAAATGTCCGGGAACGCCCTTTCAAAGAGAGTTTCGGATGAGCTTTCACACAGGGAGGTCGCTGATTGACGATTATGACGGAGCTTGAAAAGATCGCGGCGGGGGTGTCCGCACTTCTGGGCGCGCGGTTCGGATATTACCGGGAAAATTCCGGGGAGCAGCCGGGCGGGGGACTGTCCAGGTGCGACAGGCAGTTCGAGGGGGTGACGGACGACGGGGAATGTACCTTTTTCCGCTTCCTCTATAAAAACGTCGGCTATGTCGGCGTGATAGGGGGGGCGGGGAAGGAAATGCACGCCTATGCCGCCCTCCTTCCCGCCTATATCGGCAGCATGCAGGACAGGGAGGCGGACCTGTCCAAGACGGAGTATCTCAAACGCATCCTGTTCGGGGAATGTTCCTCGGCGGGGATATACAGGTACATGACGAAATTTTCGGTGGGGCGCTCCGCCTGTTTTGCGCTGGCGCTGTCCGTGCCCGGGCACATGGAGGAGGCGACGGCGCTCATCGCGCAGTACGGGGGGAACAGCCTCGACACCGTCGTCACCCTGGACAAGCGAAATTGCGTGCTCGTCAAGTTCGTCGGCGAGGAGGAAAGCGAGTACCAGTCCCCGGCCGATTACGCGGAATTTCTCGCCCAATCCCTCAAAGAGGAGCTCGGGCTGGACGTGACCGTCGGGGTGGGCTCGGTCGTCCGCAGCCTGAAAGACGTCGCCCTGTCCTATTCCCAGGCGGCGGGCGCGCTGCGGTACGCGGGCGTCTTTTCCGGGGGCGGCGGCGTCCATTCCTATAAGGAATATATGCTGGTGAAGATGCTGGAGGACGTGCCCGAGAGCAAGCTTATGGAGTATCTCGGGGAGATGACGGACGAGGGCGCGCGGGACATCTTCGAGGACGCGGAGATGGTGAATACGGCGGAGGAGTTTTTGCAGAGCAGCCTCAACGTCAGCGAGACCTCGCGCAAGCTGTATATGCACCGCAACACCCTCTTGTACCGGCTGGACAAAATCGAAAAGGCGACGGGGCTGAACATACGGCAGTTTCCCGATGCGGTTTCCTTCCGCGTGCTGACCATCCTGTATCGCCTTCTCGGCAAATAGTGGGTGCAGGGAAGCGCCGAAACGCGTTTTGATACTATACAGTATGCGGGGAACGCCCGGAATTATCCCTTTCGGAGCCGCCCCGGGAATAGAATCGCCAAAGTTTTGCCGAAAAAAATTTTTTCGGACGGGAGGTAAAGAAAATATGGAAAAGGATACGAAGGAAAGGAAGGAGCAGGAAGAAAAACGAGAGGCGCGGGAGAATCCGGAAACGCCCGAAGAAGCGGGCCGCGCGGAGGAGTACGAGTTCGATTTCGGCGGGCAGAACGAGGCGTTCCGGCAGGAGGCGGCTTCCGGCGGGCGGGTCCCTCCCGAGGTATACGAACGGCGGCGGGCGATTTCCGCGGGGGAGCCGGCGAAGAAAAGAAAGGTCGGGAAAACCGTCGCCTGCGTCGCGGGCGGGATCGGCATCGCCGCGATAGGCTTTTTTGCGGGGTATTTCACCTATTCCGCGACGCTCGACGGCGAGCTGAAATCCCTCGCGTGGGTGAAGGACCGCATTCAGGAGTCCTATTACGAGGAAATCACGGACGAGGAATTTTACGACGCCGTGTTCGGGGCGGTGAACGGGCTTCTGGACCCCTATTCGTCCTATCTCTCCGCCGAGCAGTACGCGGATATGCTGGAAGAGGCGACGGGGCAGTGGAGCGGCGTCGGCCTCTCCTTTTCCACACGGGAAATCGAACAGAACGACCGGATGCTCATCGTCCGCGTTTCGGGCAATTCCCCCGCGGAGCGGGCGGGGATACGGGAGGGCATGTACCTCGTCGGGTTCGGAACGAGCCAATCGGAAATCGTCGAGAGTTCCTCTTACGCGGCGTTTACGGAATTTACCGCCGCCCGGGCGACGGGAGAACCTTTCGTCCTGCTTTTGGAGGACGTGACGGGCGGGGAGCGCAGTTATGCGACGGTGAGCAAGGAATCGTTTGTGGAAAATTACGTCTTTTACCGTTCGGACGATTCGGCGTACATCTTCACGGGGGAAAACGCCACCGAGCTGACGCCGGACGACAACGTTCTGGCCGCGTTGGACGCGGAGACGGCCTATATCCGGCTGACCCAATTCAACGGCGAGGCGAAAGCGCAGTTCACCTCCGCGATGGACGTGTTCCGCTCGGAGGGAAAGACCAACCTCATCCTCGATCTGCGCGCCAACGGCGGGGGATACCTCGACATTCTGTGCGATATCGCCTCCTATTTCTGCAAGGATTCGGACGCGGCAAATCCCGTGGTGGCGACGGCGGAATACCGCGGCGGAAGAAAGCAGACCTTTTCGGCGACGGGGAACAGGTACGACGAATATTTTTCTTCGGACAGCCGCATCGTCGTGATGGCGGACAACGGAACGGCGTCCGCTTCCGAATGTCTGATCGGGGCGATGAAGGATTACGGCGCCGTCGGCTATGAAGATATCTGGCTTTCGACGAGGAACGGCGAGACAAAGACTTACGGAAAGGGCATCATGCAGACCACGCTTCCGCACCTGTTCGCGGGGGACGCCGTCACGCTGACCACCGCCTATATTTATTGGCCGGTGAGCGGAAACTGCATTCACGGGCGGGGCGTGCTGCCCGAGGACGGCGCGCATACCGTGGCGGAAAATTACGAGAGGGACGCGGAACTTTCGGCGGTGATCGCCGAAGCCGGTTTTTCCGTCGGCTGATCGCCCGTAATTTCGGGCGATAAAGAGCCGAGAGAAGTTTTTCCGCATTTTGTGCCGCCTCCCCTTTGTCAAAAAGGGGAGGCGGCTTAAAAATAACTTTTTTGTATGGAAAAAGCGGAGGGCAAAACGGCTTTCTTTCCGAGGTTCTCTTGTGCAAAGGGAAGCGGATTGCGGGCCGCTTTTCCAAGGCACCTTTGTGTAAAGGGTTCTGTCTGCCGCAGCAGACTGAGGGATTGTCTGCGGGGATAGCCCGCACCGACCGCTTTCGCGGTAGAGGCGCAAACCTTTGGTTTGCTTATCATGGGGGGGGGGTGCGGGCTACGCCCGTATGACCGCTGACGCGGTAAAAATCTGCGGGCTCCGCCCTGCACCCGCAAGGGACATTGTCCCTTGACCCTTTTTCGGGGAGTCGTCCATTTCAAGGCTCCTTTGTGCAAAGGGAGCTGTCTGCCGCAGGCAGACTGAGGGATTGTCTTGCCCGTAAATCCCCGTTTCCCTCTATAAAGCAACAAAATGCGTCTTGCGGGCATATGCCCGCACCGACCGCAAAAGCGGTAAAAGCGCAAATCTTCGGGTTGCTTTTATGGGGCAGGGTTGCGGTTATCGCTGTTTGACCGCTTGCGCGGTGAAACTTTGCGGGCTCCGCCCTACACCCGCAGGGGACATCGTCCCTTGACCCTTTTTCCAAGGCTCATTCTCACCTAAGCCTACGCGTTTCGTTTTTGCAAAACCAAACGCCGGTTAAAAGCCCCCTTGGACAGCTCCCCCGCCAGCAACGCGAGGGAAGCGGAGAGGTCCTCGTTTTTCAGAATGACCCCTTTGGGTACGTGCAGGGGCGCGGGCGCAAAATTCCATACCGCTTTGATGCCCGCCCTCGCCATTCTGTCCAGCGTCTCCTGCGCCGCCGATTTGGGCACCGTGATGATGCCGATATTGATTTGGTTCTCCCGGACGAAATCCTCAAATTCTTCCAGCGGATACACCGTTTTTCCGGCGATCTTTTCCCCGATCGTCTCGGGGGAAACGTCGAATGCCGCGACGATATTCAGGCCGTTGTTTTTGAAACCCTCATAGCCCAGAAAGGCCTTTCCGAGCCCGCCCGCCCCCACGACGACCGCGTCCGAAAGATTGTCGTAGCCCAGAAACTTTTCGATGTCGGCAATCAGCCGCACTACCTCGAACCCCAGCCGCGGCTTTCCCGGCTGCGAGGACACCTGCGCCAGGTCCTTGCGTACCAGCACCGCCGAAACGGGTATGTTCTGCGCGATCACCGCCGAGGAAATATACTTTTCCCCCTTCTGGTTCTCCTCCTGTAAAAACCGCAGATACAGCGGCATCCTTCCTATCGTCGCCCTCGACATCTCCTGTACGCCCATAAACCGCTCCCTTATTATCAATACATTTTTATCGATAGAAGTATAACAAAAATCCGGCAGCGGGTCAAGCGCTTTGCCGGATTTATTTTTCCGCGCCGCATTCTGCGCAAACGCAACAATTTTTTTCTCTTTTTCACGCCGGAAACTTTAGCTTTACAGCCCGGCGAGCTGCTCCTCGAGCTTCTCCTTCATGCCGAGATATTTTTCCAGCTTTTCCCTTTCGCCGTCCACGAGCTTTTTGGGGGCCTTAGCGACGAAATCGCGGTTGGCGAGCTTTCCTTTCGCGCGCTCGATTTCGCCCGAGATGCGTTCGATCTCCGCCGAGAGGCGGGCCTTTTCCTTCTCGATGTCCACAAGCTCGCCGAGCGGGATATAGATCTGCGCGATTTCGGTCGCCTGAGAGACTGTCTTTTCCCCTATCGCGGCGCCGCTTTCGGCAAACTTCACGGCCGACGCGCCCGACAGCTTCATGATGCTGTCCTTATTCAGCTGCACGAGGCGCTTGCTGTCGGTGACGAGGTACACTTCCACTTTGCGGGAAGGCGGACAGTCCGCCGCCTTCTTCATCGCGCGCACCGCCTTGATGATCTCCATGACGCCCTCGAAAGACTTCGCCTCCTTCTTGTATGCCGCCTTGGAATTGTAACGGGGGAACGCGGAGGTCATGAGACAATCCTTCTCGCTTTTCCCGGGCATATGGTGATAGATCTCCTCCGTCACGAAGGGAATGAAGGGATGCAAAAGCTTGAGCGCGTTTTCGAGCACGAAACAGAGCACGGAAAGGGTGCCCGCCCGCTTTTCCTCGTCCTCGCCGTACAGCGCCGGCTTGGAGAGCTCGATATACCAATCGCAGAAATCCCCCCAGACGAAATCGGTGGCGAGGTCGGAGGCGACCCCGAGTTCGTATTTGTTGAGGTTGGTCGTCACCTCGCGGATGCAGTTTTGCAGGCAGGAGATGATCCACTTGTCCGCGGGCGAAAAATGCACGTCCCCGATATCGGGAATCTTCTTCCCCTCCGCGTTCATGAACACGAAACGGGAGGCATTCCACAGCTTATTGATGAAATTGCGGCAGGATTCCACCTTGGTATCCGAATACCTGGTATCGTTTCCCGGCCCCACGCCCGTCAGAAGAGAGAGGCGCAGCGAATCGGCGCCGTACTTTTCCACCACTTCGAGGGGGTCCACGCCGTTGCCGAGGGACTTGCTCATCTTCCGGCCCTGCTCGTCGCGGACCAGCCCGTGGATGAGCACGTCGCGGAAGGGCACTTTGCCCGTGTGCTCCAGCCCCGAGAAAATCATGCGCGCCACCCAGAAAAAGATGATGTCGTATCCCGTCACCAAAACGTCCGTCGGATAGAAATATTTATAGTCCTCCGTCTCCTCGGGGAACCCGAGCGTGGAGAAGGGCCAGAGCGCCGAAGAGAACCAGGTATCCAGCACGTCCTCGTCCTGTTTGAGGTGCGTTCCTCCGCAGACGGGGCAGACGGAAGGGTCCTCCTTTTCGCAGACGGTGGCGCCGCAGTCCCCGCAATACCAGACGGGAATGCGGTGCCCCCACCAGAGCTGGCGGGAAATGCACCAGTCGCGCACGTTTTCCATCCAATTGTAATACACCTTCGTAAAGCGTTCGGGGATAAACCGGACCTTGTTTTTCATCGCGGCGGCTATCGCGGGCTTGGCGAGCGGCTCCATCTTCACGAACCACTGTTTGGAAACGATGGGCTCCACCGTCGAATGACAGCGATAGCAATGCCCCACGTTGTGCACGTGCGACTCCACCTTGACGAGATAGCCCTGCGCTTCCAGGTCGGCGACGATATTTTTTCTCGCCTCGTACCTGTCCTGCCCGGCGTACCTGCCCGCCCGTTCGTTCATCGAGCCGTCGTCGTTCATCACGCGGATGACTTCGAGGTCGTGCCGCCGCCCCACCTCGAAGTCGTTGGGGTCGTGCGCGGGCGTGATCTTGACGCAGCCCGTCCCGAACTCCATATCGACGTAATCGTCCGCGACGACGGGGATCTCCCTGTCCGTCAAAGGCAGGCGGAGGGTTTTCCCCACCAGCGCCTTATACCGTTCGTCCGCGGGATTGACCGCCACGGCGGTGTCCCCGAGCATGGTTTCGGGGCGGGTGGTAGCCACGATCACCTCGCCCTTCCCGTCCGAGAAGGGATAGCGGATATGCCAGAAATGCCCCGCCTCCTCGGCGTACTCCACTTCGGCGTCCGAAAGCGCGGTTTTGCAGCAGGGGCACCAATTGATGATGCGGTCCCCCCGATAGATGAGCCCTTTGCGGTAAAGATTGACAAACGCCTCGCGGACGGCGCGCGAACATTTTTCGTCCATCGTGAACGCCTGACGGGACCAATCGCAGGAAGCCCCCAGCTTTCTCTGTTGCAGCGTGATGCGCCCGCCGTATTTTTCCGTCCATTCCCAAGCGCGCTTCAAAAAGCCCTTCCGGCCCAGATCCTGTTTGGTCAGGCCCTCTTGCGCGAGCTTTTCGACGATCTTCACCTCGGTGGCGATGGACGCGTGGTCGTACCCGGGCATCCAGAGGGCGACGTATCCCTGCATGCGCTTGAAGCGGATGAGCGTATCCTGCATCGCGGCGTCCATCGCGTGCCCCATGTGCAGCTGCCCGGTGATGTTAGGCGGGGGCATCATGATGGTGAAAGGGACCTTGTCGCGGTCGATCTCCGCGCGGAAACAGCCGGCATTTTCCCAGCCGGCGTAGATCCTGTCCTCAAAATCCTTAGGGTTGTACGTCTTTTGCATTTCCATAATCTGTCAGTCCTCACAAAACCGCGCGCTCGAAAAAGCGTTATACCCTTTCATTATATTCTTTTTCGCGGTCGTTGTCAATTATTAACGCCGACTCATATGATATATTATTCTATTTTTTTACGGCGTTTTCCGTCCGGGAAACCCGCCGCGGAGGGCGCCGCACGGAGAACTCTATGAAAAAATTTTCGGCAATCGCACTTTCCGCACTGCTTACGCTCGCGCCTCTTACCGCCTGCGGCGAGGATGACGGGCTGACGACCCTCCGCATCAACGAGGTGACGCATTCCGTCTTTTATGCGCCGCTGTACCTCGCGGATTCGCTCGGATATTTTAAAGAAGAAAACCTCGAAATCGAGCTCACCAACGGCGGCGGCGCCGACAACGTGATGGCGGCCGTCCTCTCCGGGGATGCGGACATCGGCTTCTGCGGGCCCGAAGCGGCGCTTTACGTGCTCATCGGCGGCTCCAACGACGTCCCCACCGTGTTCGGCCAGCTCACCAAGCGGGACGGTTCCTTCCTCGTTTCGAGGGTGGACGAACCCGACTTTGAATGGACCGACCTCAAAGGCAAAGAGATCCTCGCCGGCAGAAAGGGCGGCGTCCCCGCCATGACCTTTGAATACGTACTCAATCAGAACGGCCTCACCGACGGCGTGGACGTCACCCTCAATTTCGACGTGCAGTTCAACCTGATGACGAGCGCGTTCGAGGCGGGCACGGCGGACTACTGCACGATGTTCGAGCCGGTCGCCTCCGAATACGAGGCCGCGGGCAAGGGCTACGTGGTGGCGTCGGTGGGCGAAGAATCGGGCGAAGTGCCCTACACCTGCTTTATGGCGAAAAGCTCCTGGCTGAAAGACCACGACGAGGAGGCGCACGGATTCCTGCGGGCGGTGACCAAGGCGGTGAAATACCTCAACGAAACTTCCGCCGAAACCGCGGCGCCCTATCTGCTGCCCTACTTTGAATCCACCTCCGCGCAGTCTCTGGCCGTTTCCATCGAGAGCTACCGCGCCATCGACGCCTGGAGAACGGAACTTTCGATGACGGAGGACAGCTTCACCCGCCTGCAGGACATCATCGACAACGCCGGGGAACTCGAACGCCGGGTGGCATTTTCCGAGCTCATCGACAATTCCTACGCGGTGCAGGCGTATAAAGACGTCTATAACTGATACGACGGGGATCGCCGGACTTCCTTTCAGGGATTGCCCGGCATCCCGATTTTTCCTCTCCGCGCGGAGCGCCTTCCTCGCGGGAACATATGCACATACGCGCGCGCCCCGCGGAGAAGAAAGACAGGAATACTGAGGTACCTATGAAAGAAGTTTTACGATTTGATAACGTATCGATGCACTATCACACCAGACAGGGCGAAACCGTCGCCCTGGAAAATCTCGATTTTTCCGTTTCGGAAGGGGAATTTGCGGCGATCATCGGCCCGTCCGGCTGCGGCAAAACCACCCTCTTGTCCCTCGCCGCGGGGCTTTTGAAGCCGACCTCGGGAGAGGTGAAAAACGCGGGCGTCTCCTTCGGATACATGCTGCAAAAGGACGAACTGTTTCCGTGGCGGACGATCGAAAAAAACATCTTCCTTCCGCTGGAAATTCAGAAGGCGGATACGCCCGAACACCGCGCGCGGGCCCTCGCGCTCGCGGAAAAATACGGATTGGGGGACTTTCTCAAAAATTATCCTTCCCAGCTGTCGGGAGGCATGCGCCAGCGCGCCGCGCTCATCCGCACGCTCGCCGTCGATCCCGACGTGCTGCTGCTCGACGAACCCTTTTCCGCGCTCGACTACCAGACCCGCCTGAGCGTCTGCGACGACGTATACAAAATCATCCGCGGCGAACACAAGACGGCGGTGCTCATCACGCACGACATCAGCGAAGCCATCTCGGTGGCGGACAAAATCGTCGTGCTCTCCCGCCGCCCCGCGCACGTCACGGCGGAACACGCGCTCAGCTTCCCCGAGGCCGAGCCCCTCAAACGCCGGGAAAACAAAGATTTTTCCGTTTGGTTTGAACTTTTATGGAGGGAACTCAACGCATGAAAAAACATCCGGAATACTCGAGAGAACATCTGCTCTATTTACGCAAGCTCAAAAGGAACGGCGCGCTGGTGCACGCCGCGCGCATCGCCGTCCTCTTTGCCTTTCTGCTCCTGTGGGAGCTGTCCGCGAGGTTTGAATGGATAAATCCCTTCATCACCAGTTCCCCCTCCCGCGTCTGGGACACCCTCGTGTCCCTCTACCGAAACGGAACGCTGTTCTATCACGTGGGCACCACCCTCTGGGAAACCCTGCTCGGCTTTTTCATCGCGGTCGTGCTGGGGTATGCGATCGCCCTGCTCCTGTGGTGGAGCGAGATATTGCGCAAAATCTCGGAGCCCTACCTCGTCGTGCTCAACGCCCTGCCCAAAATCGCGCTCGGGCCCCTCATCATCATCTGGTGCGGCACGGGCAGCGAACCCATCGTGTTCATGACCATACTCATCGGGCTCATCGTCGCCATACTCAACATGCTCAACGGCTTCATGGCGACGGACGAAAACAAAATCCTGCTGCTGCGCTCCATGGGCGCCAACAAGCGGCAGCTCCTCACCAAACTCGTCATCCCCTCCTCCCTGCCCGCCTTCATCTCCATGCTGAAAATCAACGTCGGCATGGCGTGGATAGGCTCGGTCATGGGCGAATATATGGTCTCCAAGGCGGGCATCGGCTACCTCATCGTCTACGGCGGCCAGGTGTTCAAGCTGGACCTCGTGATGACGGCGGTCTTTATCCTCTGCGTGTTGGCGGCGGGCATGTACGCGATCGTCGCGCTCGTCGAAAAGGCCGTCATCAAAAATTCCGGCCGCTGAACGCCCCTTCCGCCCCCTTTGCGGCTTTCCGCCGCGGCAAAAACGCCGGGAATCCCCGGCGTTTTTTATCGTCATATCGGCAAACCGGAAAAGCGCTCAGAGGGGAAACCGCGCTTCGAGGTCGTCCGGCAAAAATTCCTTCGCACCCGGCCAAAGCCGGAACATGTCCAAAGTTTCCAGACAAATGTATTGCTCCCCCTTGAAAAACTCGGTCATTTTCCCCTCCTTCTCCATATCCGCCAAAAATTTCAGGTAGTCCAGATACCTCTCGGAAACCATTTTGATCACTTCCTGCGCGCTCAGACAAACCATTCCGCTTTTCTCCTTTTATCTTCGGCGTCCTTCCGCGGCCCGTCGCCTCCATCCGCGAAAATCTTCCATATTTTTTCATTATTTTAACATATTTTTTTGCATATGTCAAGAAATATCTGTTTTATTTTTCATTTTTCTCTATTTTTTTACGCTATATTTTTAACTTAAATGCAGAACAATATAAAAATCGGCAATAAAAAAACCGCGGAGGGCTTTTCCCGCCCCTCGCGGTTTTTCGCTTTTTATCGTAAAATACTCCCTTTACATGTAAAGTGCGTCAAACTTCTCCGTCTCTATCGGACGGCCGTAATAATAGCCCTGTCCGACGTCGCAGCCGAGAGAGCGGATAAGGGAATGGTTTTCCGCGGTCTCCACGCCTTCGACGACGACGGAGATATTCAGCCGATGCGCCAGGCGGACGGATTCCTCCATGATGACGGCGGAGCGGCCGCAGCACTTTTCCGAAGCCTCCCGCAAAAAACCGCGGTCCAGCTTCACCTCGTCGATGTCCAGACGTCCGAGCGTATTGAGAGAGGAATAACCGCTGCCGAAGTCATCCATGGAAATCCGCAGCCCCATTCTGCGAAGCTGAGCGAGCTTTCCGCCCAACTCATCGGCGTCCGTCAAAGCGAGTTCTTCGAGAATTTCCAACGTAATCAGTTCCGCAGGAACCTTATATTTTTCGAGCAAAGCCCCGACCCGTCCGATATAATCGCTCTCGAAAAAGAGGAGTTTGGACTGATTGACGGAAATCCCTATCGGCTTCTTTCCCTCGTCCATCCATGACCGTATCCGGCGGCAGGCGAGCTCCAGCATATACATGTCCAGCTGGGTACAGAAGCCGTTCCGCTCGAAAACGGGGATAAATCTGCCCGGATAAATGGTCCGCCCGTCCCCCGTGACCCAGCGCGCCAGCGCCTCCGCGGCAATCACCCGGCCCGTGCCCAAATCGACCTTGGGCTGCAGAAACATCTTGAATTCCCCGTTATCCAGCGCGGCCTGCATATGGCTTTCGATGTAGTTATCCATCTCCTCTTCCCGGAACATATCGGGGCTGTAAAAGCAGACGTTGTTCTTATAGCCGCCCTTTGCCCGCTCCATGGCCAGCAGCGCCTGCGCGACCGCGTTCTCGGAACCGATTTTCTCATTTTCCTGCGCGAGCACGATGACGCCGGTATAAATCAACAGCCGGTAATCGCTGTTCATGCGCACGAAAGTGCCGACGATTTCGTCCATGATCCCGTTCAGACGGCGGGAAATAATTTCGCGATCCGTTTCGAGGAGGAAAATATAAAATTGGTCTGCGCTGTCCCGGCAGAAAAATTCGCCCGTATGCATATGGCGGGAAATGCATTCGCCCGCCTGAACGAGCAGCTGATCCGCCTTTTCCTTGCCGAAAATTTCGTTGATGAACTTGAAGTGCCGCAGATTGAGCGCCGCAAGGCAGCCTTCCCTTCGCCGCGCGCTCAAATCCTGTTTGAACTTGATAAAATTCTCCGCGCCCGTCAAAGCGTCGTGATAGGCGATGTAGGAAAGCTCGCCGTTGTTCTTTTTCAGAAGGCGGTAGATGTAAATCAGCAAGCCCACGATGACGACCAGAAGCGCCGCAAACGTGGCGCACATTCCCCAGATGATCCGGAAAGCGGGGCCGTTGCTCGCGCGGACGGTATTGATACAGAACAGATACCAGCCGTTAAACCGGACGGGCACGAGGACGACCTGATAACTTTTTCCCTCATAACGGAAGGAAGAAAAGACGCGCTCCTCGTTCTGCATGGCCGCATACAGGCGTTCCCCTTCCTCCTCGGAAAAATAATCCCCTTCAAAAATATTGTCGGGCCTTTCCTTCACTATCGTATGTTCCGAACGGACGAGATAATCGCCTTCCGAACCGAGCAGATGAATATAGCCGTTGCCGCCGAGCACATTGCCGTCGTCGATGATGTCGTAAAAGATATCCATGCGCGCGCTTGCAAACAGCGCGCCCGCCGCCTCGTCGCCCTCGTAAAGGGGAAGGGCGTACAGAAATACTTTTTCGTCCGCAAAAGCGCTGTCGAACATGCGGGAGACAAAAACCTGCTGCTCGTCCGTCCGGCTGCAATTCCACGCGGAGGCGACGGCCGTCTGCACTTCCCCGACGGCGGAAGCATATTCTGTCTCCCTCGCCGCGCTTTCGCCCTCCAGGGCGATTATTCCCGTTTCTTCCCCCTTGGGAAAATATCCCGTCGTCACAAAATCGTTCCGGCTGTTGATCTCGCAGAGAAGGTCGCCGAAACTCTCCGACTCCCACAATTTTCCCGGCTCCGCCGCGCCCGCAAACGTGTCGAGAATCCGGAAATCCGTTTCCAGCTGCTCGTAAATGCGCTGCCTGTAAATCCCCGTTTCCTCCGCGAGTCGGTCGTGCGTGGCCGAATATACGGTATTCCGCAGAAAAACGAAGAGCACCACGCACAGCACGGCCAGCGCGGCCATGATTCCGATCGCGAGAAAAACGGCCTTTTTCAGACGCTTCCCGATCAATTTTTCATCCATATTACTCCTGACGAGCCGTCGGTCTTGAACAACAACCGCAATATACACTCATTATACCACACTTTTCCGCATTTATCAACAAAAATCGTCACGTTGTATTTCGGAAAACAAAATTTTTGTCGAAACCCGTCGCCCGCGCCCGGCCGTTTCTGCGCATAAATCCCCCGTCTGTTTCCGATACTGTGTTTGCGGCAAAAAGATTTGCCCGCCGCCCGCCGCTTTTTACTTGCCTTTCCCGCCCCGGTTTGTTATACTTGAATATATACTTACATATTTTTCCGGAGAAACGAATCATGGAAGAATCACCCCGCAAAGACAGACGCCGCCCGAACGGCTTTATCCGCTTTTTCCGCCGCAGAGACCCGGCAGGATTTTTTATCGCCGCCATGGCCGTCAGCGCCGCCCTCTTTTTCGGAATTTGCCTTTTTCTCGGCGCGGAGCAGTTTACGTCGATATTCTTCCGCGGCGGCGAAGATCTGTTCATGGACTATTTCAACTCCCTGCGGGACTCCACGCAGCTGTCCGGCGCCTACACCGAACGGCACGTGATCTATCCGCCCATGGCAAACCTGATCTTCCTCATCTGCAGCCGCTTCGTTCCCGAGGAATACGCCTCCCTCACCTTTGAAAACAGACAGACCTGGACGCAATACCCCGCGGCCGCGCTCTCGTGTATCCTGTGGCTGCTCGTCCTCCTGTCCCTGCTGGCGCTCGTCTCGGCCCGCTTTCTTCCCTTCGGCGGCAAAAAACGGGCGGCGGTCCTTTTCTTCGCGCTCATGAACGCCCCCGTGCTCTTTCTCGCGGAACGCGCCAATATCCTCCTGCTCAGCGTCGTTTCCCTCGCCGTCTATGCGCTGACCTACCGCAGCGAAAGCCGGCTTTCCCGCGAGCTGGGGCTTCTGGCGCTCGCCTTTTCCTTCTCCGTGAAACTGTATCCCGCCGTGTTCGGCTGGTTCCTGATTGCCGACAAACGCTATAAGGACGCGATCCGCTGCGCCGTATACGGGGCTTTCATGCTCCTCCTTCCCTCCTTTTTCTTCGGCGGGCCGCAGAGCATTCTGTGGACGCTGCAAAACATCGCCGAGTATCCCACCGGTCCCAACGGCTGGGAACGGTTTGCAGAGTTTTTCGGGCTTACCGAACGGGTTTTCCGAATCATCTATTATCCCGTCCTGCTCCTTCTCGCGGCGCTGTTTGCCCTCTCCGCATTTCTGATAAAAGACCGTCGGAAAACTTGGGCGCTCGGCTGTGCGATTTTGTCCGTCGTCCCTTCCCTGCATGCCCTCTACATCTGGGTGTTCGCCCTGATCCCCCTGCTGATGACGCTCGCCTCGGGAAAGCTGCGGGGCACCGATTGGCTGTACTTCATCGGGCTGCTGATTCCCTTTTTGTTCCTTCCGCAGTTTTCCGATTCCATCGATCGGAACTACACCACCGTCAACACGCTGGCGATGGTCCCCGCCGCTCTGCTCCTGATCGCCGCCTCCGCAGCGGACCTCTTTTTCGCCTTCAGGGAACGCAAAAAGCCGAAGGCTCTCCCTTCGGCTCTTTCCTGAATCGGCTCTCTCCGGCGTCCGCCCCTCTCCGGGCCGCGGGCGCCTTTTTATACCGCGCCGTCATTCGCTCAGACAGTAAACCGTCACCGTGTAGCCGTCGCTGATCTGATCGGAACTCAATACTTCGTAATTTTCTTCGACCACGAAATCCGTCAAAAATTCCTGCATCAGCGTCAGGCCGCTTTTTTCCCCTTCCCGGAAGGATTCCTCGTGGGAATCGCGCACATAATCCGAAATAAAGCACAAAACCATCACTTTGGGCTTTTTCTCGCGGAGGATATCGATATCCGCCACCACCTTCTCGTCGCTGCTCACGTCGAACCACTGCACGGCCGTATAAGTGGCTTTTTCCCTTCCCGTCGCCAGATACAATATCGGCATGTGCGGAAAGACGAAAATCTCATCGTCCTCCTCCGTATTTTCCAGAACGCCCCGATACACGTTATTGTACATCCGGGCATATTTTTCGGACATCTTTATTCCCCGGAAAATGGGGACGTCGCACTCCGTCGTCTGTTCCCAATAGCTGCCCACATTCAGGCCCCACCAGGAATATACCGTCTGCGTTTTCACCGAAAACGAAACCCCGATGTCAAACAGCATAAACACGGCGGTGACGACCGAAATGACCTCCTTTTTCGGAAATCGCGCAAAGCCCGCAAAAGAGAGGATCATCAGGGCGAAATCCAGGGCCACCTGGCTCTCGCCCAGGCTTCCCGAAGTGGAGACCGCATAGCCCAAAGCAAAAGCCGTCCCGGACAAATAGAAATATTTCCCGGCAAAAATCCCGTCGCGGAGCCCGGTTTTTCGGGGAAAAATCAGGCACAGCGCCGAAAGCAGAAAGACGAGGGCGCAAAAGAGGAAGGAAACGTACTTCCGCCAATTTTTTGCCCAATCGCCGAAAGCATCGGCAAACGCGGACGAAGCGAAACACAAAACGACAACCAGGACCGCGCCGATTGCGCCCGCCGCCAGACATATCTTTTCCGTGCGGGAAAATGTCTCCTCCGTTTCCTTTTTGCGGGAACGTATCTCTATAAAGACCAGAAGTCCGACGAGGAGGGCCGCAAAGGGGAGGCTCAGCAAAATCAGGCCTCCGCGGCTGATAAGCCAACCGAAAAGCACGGTGAAAATGCTTCCGCCCTTCGCGCCGACCGAGGCCTCGAAATTGTAATGCCAATAGGCCGAAAAAGCGCCGTTTACCGCCAGAAGCAGAAACATGACGCCGTACATCACCAGGCCGACGCACGCCGTGACGAGCAGGTTTTTAAGGGCCTCCTTTTTCCGTTTCAGAAAAATCGCCAAAAACGCGAACACCGCCATGCAGAAAAGCCAGAAAATCAATCCGCTGCTCTGCTTGTACATGCTTGCCAATACGGCGAACACCGTCCCCACAAGGACGTCCGCGTCAAACAGCCTCGCCCGTTCTCCTTCCCCGGCTTTTTCCGCATAATTAACCCTGTCGAAATGCCGGAGGAAAAAATATACGGCGATATATACGTTCAGATCCATCAGGCGTATATAATCGTAAAAAACCTGCGCGACTTCGCTTTGCAGAAACGCCGCGGTCAGCAGCCCCCCTATCATTCCCAAAAGCGGTTTTTTGAAAAGCTTTTCAAAAATGAGACAGGCAAAAATCCCCGTCGCCGTATAAACGATGACGCCGAACACCCTCAAAACGATGATATCGTAGCCGAATATCTTTGTGATAAACGCTATCAGATATACGTACAGGGGCGGAAACAGCAGCTCAAAATCCCGATAGGGAACCGCCCCCTGTTCGTTTATCAACGAGGCATAATACGAATACCACCCCTCCGCGGGCGTCATGGCTTTATCGGCCAGCATTCCCGAATAGATACAGCAAACCAATCCGACCGCCGCGCAGGCCAGAATCGAATACAGATTTCTGTCGAGAAAAGACTTTATCTTTTCCCCGAACCCCTCGCCCTTCAAAGCTTCGCTTTCCATAATTTCCGTCCTCCGTTTGCAATCAGTTGTCGAAATTTATCCGCTTTTCCTCGACGACCAGCGGACGGCGATTCACCTTGGTCCTGACGTTGAGGAGATATTCGCCGAGAAGGCTCATGAACACGAAGGACAGGGAGGAAAAGAAACCCATGCCGCAAAAGAGCGCCGGCCCCAGCACGTTCCGCCCCAGGCATCCGAGCACCAGGCAGACGATCCCGCCCAGCACCGACAGTACGCCGAGCGTCACGCCGAACCCCATCATAAACCGGACGGGAAATTTCGTGTACTGCGTAAAGCTGAGCATCGCCGCGTCGTACAGGGTGCGGAAATTGTTGTGCGTCTTTCCCGCGCGGCGCTTCTGCTGCACATAGGGCACCTCCACCCGCTTGTAGCCGAGCTCCGCCACCAGCCCCCGCATGAACGGCGCGGGGTCGTCCAGCGTGCGCAGAACGTCGATAAAGCTTTTATCGTACAGGCCCGTGCCCGTAAAATGCTCGATCTGCTCCACGTCGGAAAATTTGCGCACCGCCTTGTAATAGAGCGTCCGCAAAAAGCGCACGAAGCCGTTTTCTTCGCTCTTCGCCTTCACGGCGCAGACGATTTTATGCCCCTTTTCCCATTCGGCGACGAGGGCGGGGATCATTTCGGGCGGGTCCTGAAAATCGCAGCACATGGACACGGTGCAGTCGCCGCTCGTCTGCAGCAAACCGTAAAAGGGCGAATTGAACTGCCCGAAATTGCGGGCGTTGAAAATCGCTTTGATTTTCCCGTTGCCCGCGCACAGCGCCTCCAGCTTCTCCCGCGTCCCGTCCGTGGAACAGTTGTCGATGAACAGAATTTCATAATCGTAAGCGGACAGATGTTCGTTCATCTGCGAGATGATCGCCTCGCTCATGGGCACGACGTTGTCCGTTTCGTTGTAACAGGGAATCAAAAAACTTATTTTCATATTACTCGTTCCTCACTTCGTCCGTAAGTCTTTTCCGTTTTTTTTCGTCCGCCTCTGCCGGCGGGTGCAAAATTTCCTCTATCCCTTCGCGGAAGCTCTTTTCCGGCCGCCACCCCGTGTCCTCCGACAATTCGCGGATGTCCGCTGCCAGATACATCGGCTGATGCGGATAATAGGGAAGGGCGCCGAATTGCAGTTCCGCGCCGGGGGCGACGCAATCCCGAAGTTCTTCCGCGTATTCTTTCAGCGGCCGCGGCGAACCCGAGCCGAGGCAGTACGTCCGCCCGTCCTTTCCCCTTTCCGCCACCGCAAAAAAGGCCCGCGCCGCGTCGGTAAAATGAATGTAATCCCATACCTGCCCGCATGGAGTGAGCTTCGGCACGCCCCCTTCCCGCAAGGTGCGGACGAGATAGGAAATCAGCGTGCCCTCCCCGTCGTTGCGCCCGTAGGCGCTCAGGACGCGCACCCAGCAATGGCGCAGGCCGAGCTGCGCGCACAGATTGCGGGTAAACCGCCCCGCCGCGTATTTGGCGATGCCGTAGCCCGATTCGGGAAAGGCGGGCGTATCGCCGGAGAGCGGCCCCTTTGCGATACCGTATTCCGCCTGCGAACCCGCGCCGACGAACACCGTACAGCCGCACGCCTTCGCGAGGCGCACCGCGTCCAGCGAATATTTCACGTTGTTCAGCTGACAATCGAGGTCGTCTCGCCCCTGCACCGTCGTCTTTTCCCAACCGAAATGGAAAAACGCATCCGCGGCGGGCAGCTTTCCTTCGAGGGAAGGATATTCGGAAATGTCGCATTCGACGATATGCACGAGGGGATCGGGCGCGAGGCGCGCGATACGGGGAGAACCCGGACGGCAGACCGCATACGTCTCCACCCCGTGCGAACAAAGCACTTCCGTCAGCGCCGTCCCGATGCCGCCCGTAGGCCCGGTCAGAATCGCCCGTTTCATGATCAATGCGCCCTCCTTTTTCAAATCCGTAAAAAATACCTGCGGCCGCGGCCGCGCGGCCCGTCAGAACCGCATGTCCTCCTTCAGTTCCTCTTCGGGCAGGAAAGGATACATATCTTCCAGCGTCGGGGACACGATATGCCCGTCGGGATAGACCTTGGAGGAAAGCTTGGGGGCAAAAAACTGTGTTTTGTCGAGCACCACTTCGCAAATCGCGGGCCCCGTCTTTGCGAGCACTTCTTCGATAGTCGCAGACATGGTATCGACGTTATCGATGCGGAAAAACGGGATACCGTATGCGCCCGCAATTTTTTCCGCGGCGGGAAAGGAAATGCCGCTGTCCTTGTTCACGCCGCTGAACCGACCGTCGAAAAGGTTGGTCTGGGTCTGGCGCATCGAGTGGTAGCCGTCGTTGTTCAGCCAGAACAGCTTGATGTTCAGGCCGTGATGTACGACCGTCTGAAGCTCCTGTATGTTCATCTGAATGGAACCGTCGCCTTCCAGGCAGACGATATCTTTGTTTCCCGAGGCAAACGCCGCGCCGATCGCCGCGGGAAGCCCGTACCCCATCGTGGCGCTGCCCGAATTGGTGAACAGCCTCTGCCCCTTCCTGACGATCATCGCCTGGAAGGAGCAGACGCACGCGCTGCCGTTGCCCGTCACCGTAATCTGTTCCTCGGGGAGGTGTCTGCTCAGCTCGTACATGAACACGTACGGATTGACGGGAGATTTTTTCTCGTAATACCCGGGCAGCACCGCGGGATATTTCGCGTTCATCGCCCGGGAATGCGCCAGCCATTTTTCGTGTTGACCGCGCTCGTCGTACGGCAGTTCGAGCAGTGCCTTCAACACGTCCCGCACGTCCGCCCGGATTTTGAGGTCGACCGAAAGCGTCGGTTTATCCAGCTCTGCCTGGTCGATGTCCACGGCAGCCAAGTATGCGTTCTTCGCGAAATTTTCGTAATTGTAGCTGATTTGGCGGATATTCATCCGGCAGCCGAGGCTCAGAAGCAGATCGCTGCTCTGCACCACGATGTTTCCACCGCGCGTCCCCACCGTGCCGGGGCGGCCGCAGTACCAGGGGTTGTCGTTGGGGACGAGGTCGTGCGCGTTCCATGCCGTGACGACGGGGATCTTCAGTTTGTCCGCAAGCCGCAGCAGTTCCTCCTGCATATCCACCATGCGGATCGCTTCCCCCGCGAGAATGACGGGGCGTTTCGCCGCGGCGATTTTCGCGAGAAGGCCGGAGAGCACCTCCCTGTCGGGCGGGGGCGGAAGCTGTGCCGCGTCCTCCCCCTCGTCGTAATCGGCCAGATCGGCGACGTTTATCTTCGCCGCCTGCACGTTGCCCGGGATATCCAGCCAGACGGGCCCGGGGCGGCCGTGCGTGGCGATGTACAGCGCCTTTTTCAGATAATAGCGGATCGTGAGCGGGTCGGTGACCATCGCGCAGTATTTGGTCATGCAGCGCACGCAGTCGAGGATATTGAATTCCTGATCCCCGAGCTGGCGCAGGGGAATATCGGGACAGCTGGCGACGGTCACGGAAAATTTGACCTGACCGCTGATGACGAACATGGGGACGGAATCCAGCCAGCTTCCCATCACGCCCGTGACGGCATTGGTGCCGCCCGGCCCCGTCGTGACGCAGACGGCGGGGAGCTTCCCCGTCGCGCGCACGTACCCCTCCGCCGCGAGCGCACACGCCTGCTCGTGATGATTGTAAATGACGGTAAGGCCCTCCTTGTGGCCGAAGGCGTCGTTCAGGTGAATGGCGCCGCCGCCCGGCACGCTGAACAGGTGCGATATGCCGTTTTCCGTGAGAAAATCCGCGATATAATCCGCGACTCTGATTTCCATTTTTCCTTTATCCTCCGCAACCGATTGTTTTTTCTTTTGCCGAAACGAAAAATACGTATGCCCGAAATAGCTGACCAGGGTAGTGACGAGCGTGGAAAGAATCCCCGCGAGATACTTGTTCATGCCGCCGCGGTCGATGAGAAAATACTGCAGAAGCACGCTGAGGCCGTAGACGGCGGCATAGACGAGGAGGAAGCGGACCGCTTCCCAAAAGGACTTTTTCTTCTGCGAATAGGTGAAATATTTATTCCAGAAATAGCTGTGTATCGTCCCGATGACGGTGCCGAGCGCGCTGGAAAGCGCGTAATGCGCGCCGAGAAAGCGAAAGAGCAAATCGAAACCCGTCCCGACGACCGTATTCAGACAGCCCACGAACAAAAAGCGGACCCGGCGGTCGTAATATAATTTTTTCACCAGCGAGAACAGCTTTCCCATCTCCCTTCCTCTCCCGTAAAAATTTCCGGCGCGCGAAAGAATAAAGCGGACGTACAGATTATTGCACAAAGCCGCCCGGGATATTCCTTTCCGGCCGAAAAACGTCAAACAAAGGGGCAGACCGGACAATTTTTCCGCATCCGCCCCACTTAAATCTCTTTATCTTGCGAGAAACTCGGCAATCTGCCCTTCCATGCAGGCGCATACGTCCCCGCCCGACAGGCGGCATTTTTCCCATTCCACCGTCTTTTCCACCGCCGTGTCCAGGTGCCAGCGGGGCCGCCAGCCGAAAACCCGCTTGATTTTGGAACAATCGAGTTTGAGGAAACCCGCCTCGTGCGGGCCCCCGTCGTGCTTGTTCACCCAACGCGCCCCTTCGCCCCACGCCTTTACGAAAATATCCGCCAGCGCGCCCGTGCAATAGCAATCGTCCTCGTTGGGGCCGACGTTGTAATATCCCGCGCGGGAAGGGTCCCCGTACTGCGCGGCGGCAATCAGCAGATAGGCATACAGCGGTTCGAGGACGTGCTGATAAGGGCGGACGGAATAGGGATTGCGCACGACGATGTCCTCCCCTGCCGCCGCGGCGCGCAGACAATCGGGCAAAATCCGATCGGCGGCGAAATCTCCGCCCCCGATCACGTTGCCCGCCCTCGCCGTGGACACCGCCACGCCCCGGTCGTTCAGGAAAGAATTGCGGTAGCTGTGCGTAACGAGCTCCGAACAGGACTTGCTGTTGGAATAGGGATCGTAGCCGTCCAGGGCGTCCGTTTCCCGGTACCCCCAATCCCATTCCCGATTTTCGTACACCTTGTCCGTCGTCACGTTGAGCACCGAACGCACCCCTTCCGACTGCCGCACGCATTCGAGGAGATTCACCGTCCCCATCACATTGGAAAGATAGGTTTCCCGCGGCGCGCGGTAGCCCTCGCGGACGATGGCCTGCGCGGCAAGATGAATGACGATTTCCGGTCGGAAATCGTCAAACACCTCCCGGAGGCGTTTGAAATCCGCAATGTCGCCAATCCGAGACTCGCAAAGCCCGTCCCCGCCGATACATTCGTACAAAGAGGGAGAAGATGCGGGCTCCAAAGCGTATCCGCACACTTTCGCGCCCATCCGGTGCAGCCAGAAAATCAGCCAACTGCCCTTAAAACCCGTATGTCCGGTGACGAGCACCCTCTTTCCTTTATAAAACTCCGCAAGATTTACCAGACTTTCCATTGCGCCCTGCCCGTCCGCCAAAGTTCTTCGAGATAATCCTTGTCCCGCATCGTGTCCATGCAGCTCCAGAAGCCGTCGTGCCGATACGCCATCAGCTGCCCGTCCCTGGCGAGGGCTTCCAGGGGCTCCCGCTCGAACACGGTGCCGTCCCCTTCGATATAATCGAGCACGCCCGGTTCGCAGACCATGTACCCCGCATTGATGAGGGAACCGTCGTCCGCCGCCTTCTCGCGGAACCGCTTGATGAGCCCGCTCTTGTCCGGCTTGATGACGCCGAACCGGGAAGCGACGTTGACCGTCGTCATCGTCAGCAGTTTTCCGTGTTCCTTGTGGAAACGCACGATATCCGCGATATTCACGTCGCTCACGCCGTCGCCGTAGGTGAGGAGGAAAGTCTCGTTCCCGATGTATTCCTTCACCCGCTTGATGCGCCCGCCGGTCATGGTATTCAGCCCCGTTTCCGCCAAAGTCACCTTCCACGGCTCGGTATCGCTGCGGTGATAAGTATATTCGTCCGTCGCAAGGTCTATCGTCACGTCCGAACGATAGAGGTAATAATTCGCAAAAAAGTCCTTGATCATGCAGCCCTTGTAGCCGAGGCATATGACAAAATCGTTGAACCCGAAATGCGAATATTCCTTCATAATGTGCCAGAGAATGGGCTTTTCGCCGATCTCTATCATCGGCTTGGGCCGCAGATGCGACTCCTCGCTGATGCGGGTGCCGAAGCCTCCCGCCAGAATAACCACTTTCATATACTCTCTCCTTTCATGCGTTCTTATCTCTCATAAGTCTTTTCTCCCGTCCTTCCCTTTCGGAAAACCGCAGGCAATAGCGCCCGAATTCGCCGTCCCGGAACGTCCGCACGATGGTCACGGCGCCGAGCGCGAACAAAACCGCAAAGCTCACCGCGAAAAGCCTGCAGGCGTAAATCGGATAAAAACCCAGCGCCGCAAAAACCGCTGTAAAGCACCTGTTTTCGCGCGCGCTCCTTCGCTCGTAGGTATTCAGATATTCCGCCGCGGGAAGAATCGCAAACACCGTGACGTAAAAATAGCTGACGGGCGGCACCAGCGTCACGGCGCAGAGCGCCAGAACGCTTCTCCGAAGCGGATCGTCCGTGACGATCGCCGCCGCGGCGGCAAAAAACAAAAACAGGACGCCGGCCGCGATGCACACCCCTTCCGCCCAGGCGGGCACCGTTCCGCCCCAAAGCGAAAACACAAATCTGAAAAGCTTGTACAACTGAGAAGCAATCGCGATATTGCTTCTGTCCGCCAGGTGATTTTCCCCGCCGATAAAAACAAACAGGTTACCCAGGTATGCGCCGAATCCGCCCGAATAAAAGAGAACGGGCAGAAAGTACAACGCCAGGAAGTACAGCACCGACCGGGCGGCCGCCCCCCATCTCTTCTCGTGCAAAAGCACCGCGCCGAAAAAGAGCGGATACAGCTTGAACGCGCCTGCCGCCGCGAAACAAATCAGCCCCAGCTCCCGTTTCCAGGCCCGTTCGCTCCCGTTCAGCACGAGAAAGAGCAGGACGAGGACGAGCGCGATGAGAAGGGTGTTTCCCCGAATCAGCGTATACACCGCGCCCGCCGACGACGCAAAGCACGCCAAAAGCTTCCCCGCGTCGCTCTTTGCCGTCAGCCGGCGAAAGAGCAGGTACAGGACGGACCAGACGACCGCCTGATAGAGCGCGAACGCGACCCAAAAGCGCCAGGAGGAAGCCAGGATCTGCATATTCGGCCCCGCCCACGCCGCAGAATACTCCGCCGCGAGCAGATCCTTCTGGAAAATCAGCGCGAACGGAAGCATAAAAATCAGCGCGATCGCGGAATAGGAAGCCCCGCCCTCCAGGAGATAGGCGTCCCGGTGCACCGAATAGTAAGCCGCCTGCGTGAAATCGGAAAAGAGGCGCGGATACAAAAAACGCACCTCGTTGCCGACATGGGCATTGGCGACGAGAAAGAGCAGATAGCCGATGCACGCCCCTCCGAGCAGCGCCAAAAAAAGCAAAAAAATCCGGAGCATACGACGAAAAAACACGTCCCTGTTGCGCAAAATATCCTGTTTGAGGGGAAGCTCCGTCATAAACTCTCCGTATCCGGCCAAGACGCCGACGGCGGCAATTGTATACAAAATGTAACAATAATTATTATAGTACAATGCGCGCGCAAAAGGCAAGCGTTTGAGCCGTAAAAATGCAAATTTACCTGTTTTTACCGATTTTCGAGATAGTGGCTGGGGGTCACGAACTCCAGCGACAGCCTTTTCATGCTCTCCGAGAGGAATTTTCTCCCGTATTCGTTGAAAGCCTCCGCCCGCTCCTTGACGAAGCTGTATTCCATGCTCACGTCGAAATAATTGACCGTGTCGGGCGTATAGCCGTCGAAACCCGCGAGAAAGACTTTCCCTGGCGAAATCCTTTCAAACGCTTTCAGGAGCATCCGCAGGGAATTGTCGGGATACTCCGCCCCCTCGTCGATGAGGGCGCCGTAATTGAGCGTATAATCGAACCGCCCGCGGGTGCGGGTGACGTTGGAGGCGGCAATCAGGCGTATGCCCGCGTTTTCCCGCTCCGCCAGCCGCCCCGAAAGCTGCAGATATCGCTGGGAATTGCTGACGAAAATATAATCGGGCTTGCAATAGGAAGGCAGGCAGTTGATGGCAAACACCACCGGTTTCCGCTCCGCGAGAAATTTCTCTATCTGCCCGCGGCAGGTAAGCACCGAGCTTCCCGGCCCGAAAACGAAGATCTCCTTTCCGCGCAGGCGCGCGGCCAGCTCGGCCATGTCCCTTTCGTCGTTGCACTCCGTTTTCTGGTATTCGAGATACAGCCTTTCGATGCACTTCGGATCATACAAAAGCTTTTTTTCCTCGGGGATACGCGAGAGAAGCTCGTTCTGTTCGGTAACGGACAGGGTGCGCTTGTTCATGAGGAAGGAGACGTAATTGGGATGCACCTTATTGGAGGCCGCCACATAGAAAAACAGGTTGTACCCCCACGGCCTCTTTTTGTAAAACTCCATCACCCCCGTCTGAATGGCTTCCAGCATCTGATTGATATCGTAATGCCCGCCCTCGTGCGCGTTCATGTACATGGCGAGCAGCTCGAGGGGCGCATTGCCCGCGCTCTTGCCCATGCCGTACAGGGTGCCGTCCACCACCAGGCGCCGCCGCCCCGAACTCAGAAAGGAAATGGCGTTGGCGTAGCCCATCTGAAAATTGTTGTGCGCGTGGTAGCCCAGAGAAATGCCCTCGTCGAGGTGCCCGTCCATCACCGACATCACTTTCAGCAGATCCGTCTGATGCAAAAGCCCGTACGTATCCACCATGGACACGGCATACGGCTTCACCTCGTTGGCGTACCCGATAAAACGGAGGAGCTCCTCCTCCGTATAGCTCGTGATGGAAACCGCCTGCGCGAATACCTTATAGCCGAGCGCCTTGATTTCCGCGCAGTAGGAGAACGCCTCTTCCATGATATTTTTTTTGAAGATGACCCGTATCCCGTCCAGCCAGCTCTCCGCCGCGGGGCGGATATGTTCCGTCGAACAGGTGCCGTAATCGATCATCGCCACCGTCATGCTCTTTCCGCGGTCCAATCCCCCGTAGATTTTTTCCACGGCGTCCGTGTCCGGCATGATGCTGCGATCGGGGTCGAAGGGCCTGCGTTCGTCGAGAAATCCCACCTCGATGATGTCCGTGCCCGCGCTCACCAGCCGCTCGAATATATTGACGATGGTATCCCGTCCGAATTTCCAGTCATTGACGTACCCGCCGTCCCGCAGCGTGCAGTCCAACAGCAATTTCTCCATCGTATCGCTCCTCGCCTCGCCGCCCCGCCCGGCAAAAAGAGCAGCCGCCGGACAAAGCGGATCCTTGTCTTGTATTATACAATCTTTGGCGGCACTTGTCAAGATTTTCCCGCCGCTTTTCGCACCGCTGCGGGCGTTCTCCTCCAAAAAGTAGAAAAACGGAAAAAATCCGTCGCATCTTTTCCCGTTTTTCCACGTTTTTTCCCTTTTTTCTCCCGCTTTTCGCGCCCCGCACAAAAACGCCCTCTTTTGCGCCGTCAGTCGCGGGGGCGGGGCTCCTCCAAAAAGGGCATCAACACGGAATTTTGCACGTACAGATATTCGTCGCGGATGCGGAGCCTGTCTCCCTCCTCCTCGAGATACCGCCCGCTTTTTCCGAGCGCCTGCGGAAAATCGTCCTTCAGGGAAGAACCGAACTGTTTTTCGTATTCCGAAAGGGAGACCCCGTATTTCGTGCGCAGGGCGAGCATGATAAACTCGAACTTTGCGTCCGCCTCGGACACCTCCTCGCAGTCCACCGCCGGATAGAAACCGGAAATCAGGCATTTCATGTACTCGTCGAGGTCGAAGGTGTTCGTGAACCGCTTCCCCCGCATGAAAGAGCTGGCGGAGACGCCGACGCCGATATATTCTCCGCGCCGCCAATAATTGAGATTGTGCCGGCTTTCGTATCCCGGCACCGCGAAATTGGAGATCTCATATCGCTCGAAGCCCTTTTCGGCCAGCAGCTTCCGCCCGAAGTCGTACAGCTCCGCCACCTCGTCGGAATCGGGCAGCTCCCCGTTGAGGTAATCGGTGTAGATCGGCGTGCCGTCCTCCACCGTCAGCGCGTACATGGATATGTGTTTCGACCCGCACGCCGCCGCGAGCCCGATCGTTTTCGCGACGTCCTCCTTCGTCTGGTTTTTCAGCCCGAGCATGACGTCCGTACTGAAATTTTCCCCGGCGAGCAGCTTGGTCGCGTACACGTAGTCGCGGGCGTTGTGAATGCGCCCCAAATCCTCGAGCTGCGCATCCACCGCCGTCTGCAAACCTATCGAATAGCGGTTGATGCCCGCCTCCCGATAAATTTTTACCTTATTTTCCCCGATGGTGCCCGGGTTGAGTTCCAGCGTCACTTCGGCGCCCTCCGCGAGGCGGAAGCTCTCCCGGATTCGGTTCATCGCCCCCAGAATCAGCTTGGGCGGAATATACGACGGCGTACCGCCGCCGAAATACACGGTGTCGAAAGTGTAATCTTTCAGCTCCTCGCCCCGCATTTTAAGCTCCTTGTACAGGCAGGCCATGTACGCCTCCGCATACCCGATTTTGTCGGGATAAGAGACGAAATCGCAATAGCTGCACTTGTGCCTGCAAAAGGGAATATGCACATAAATACCCGGCATCGTCCGTTCTCCTTTTCTCTCTTTCCCGCCGCTCAGACGGGAAGGGCTCCCTCTCCGTCCCATTGGAAGCGGGACAGGTCCACAAATCCGCCCTCCGCGGGCACCCCTTCCGCTTCGAGCAGCGCCGCCTGCACTTCGCTGCCGCCGAACGCAAACGCGGGTGCAAGCCCTCCGAAACGGTTCACCACTCTGTGGCAGGGAACGACACCCGGTTCGGGATTGACGTGCAGCGCATATCCCACCTGCCGTGCCATGCGCGGCGCGCCCAGCATGCGGGCGACCTGCCCGTAAGTAACCACTTTTCCGCGGGGCACCTGCTTCACCAGCGCGTACACCCGCGCGAAAAATCCGTTTTCTTCCCTTCCTTCCGCCATTTTATTCCTCCCGCCCGCATATCGCCCGCCATTCTTCGTCGCTCAGCGCGGACGCGGGCCGCGGAAACCGCGTATAAACCCCGTCCCCGCCGAGTTCTTTTTCCAGCCAATATACGTCCAGCGTCCGCCCGAATTTATACCCCTGTCCGCGAAAGCGGGCCGACACGGAATAGCCGAGCGCCCCGTGAAAGGCGAGGCTGTTTTCATTTTCGCCCGTGACGAGCGCATACATTTTACGATAGCCCAACCTCCGGCAAATCTCCTCTACCGCCCCGACCAGACGCCCGCCTATTCCCCGGCGGCAAAATTTTCCGTCCACATAGACGGACAGTTCGGCGCACCAGCGGTACGCCTCCCGCTCGAAGGGCCTGTCCGCATAGGCATACCCCGCGACCTCTCCGTCCGCCTCGCAGACGAGAAAGGGAAATTCCGCGGAGATGCGAAGAAATCGGGCGCGCATTTCAGCGGCGTCGGGCGGCGCATACTCGAAGGAGACGGTAGTATTTTTCACGTACGGCGCATAGATGTCCGCGATACGAAATGCGTCGTCCCCGAAAGCCCGTCGAAGCGATAATCGCAACCCTGTCCCCTCCTTTTTAGTCCTTATTCGTTTTCAGAATCTGCATAAACACTTCGGAAGGGACCTCGACGCTGCCCACCTGGCGCATCCGCTTCTTCCCCTCCTTCTGCTTTTCGAGCAGTTTGCGTTTTCTCGTGATGTCGCCGCCGTAACATTTGGCGAGCACGTCCTTGCGCATCGCCTTCACCGTTTCGCGCGCGATGATCTTTCCGCCGACCGCCGCCTGCACGGGCACCTCGAACAGCTGGCGGGGAATGGCCTCTTTCAGATTTTCGCACAGCGTCCTGCCCCGCTCGTACGCCCTGTCCTCGAACACGATGGTGGACAGCGCGTCGCACACCTCGCCGTTCAGGAGGATATCCAGCTTGACGAGTTTGGAGCGCTCGTAGCCCGCCAGCTCGTAATCGAAGCTGGCATACCCCTTCGTCCTCGATTTCAGCCCGTCGAAAAAGTCGTAGACGATTTCGTTGAGGGGAAGGGTATATTCCAGCTTGACGCGGCGTTCGTCGAGATAGGTCATATTCTTGAACGTCCCCCGTTTTTCCTTGCACAGATCCATGACCGGCCCCATATAGTCGGGCGGCGTATAAATTTCCGCCTTCACGACGGGTTCCTCCATGTATTCGATGTCCGAGGTGTCGGGCAGGTGGGAGGGATTGTCCACATACAGCTGGCTGCCGTCCGTCCTGTGCACGAGATAGCTGACCGAGGGCGCCGTCGTGATGATGTCGAGATTGAATTCCCGTTCGATGCGCTCCTGTATGATTTCCATGTGCAGAAGCCCGAGGAAGCCGCAGCGGAATCCGAAGCCGAGCGCCACCGAGGTATCCGGCTCGAAGGTGAGGGAAGCGTCGTTGAGTTTCAGCTTCATGATCGCCTCTTTCAGGTCGTTGAAGCGGCTGCCGTCGAGGGGATAGATGCCGCAGAAAACGACGGGCTGCACCTTTTTATAGCCGGGCAGGGGAGCGTCGGCGGGATTCTGCGCGAAAGTGACGGTGTCGCCGACGGCGACGTCCTGAATGGATTTGATGGAGGCGGCGAGATAGCCCACCTCCCCCGCGGCGAGCTCCGCCTTGGGCGTGAGTCCGGGCGCGAACGCCCCCACCTCGGTGACGTCGTACACCGTATCGGAGAGGAATGTTTTGATTTTGTCCCCCACCTTGACCCTGCCGTCCATCAGGCGGATAAAGAGGATGACGCCTTTATAATTGTCGTAGTAGCTGTCGAAGATGAGCGCCTTGAGGGGCTTGTCCGTATCCCCGTCGGGCGCGGGGAAATATTTGACGATGGCCTCCAAAAGTTCGTCGATGTTGGTGCCCTCTTTGGCGGAGACGCAGGGGGCATAGCTCGCGTCCAGCCCCACCACGTCCTCGATTTCCTTTTTCGCCTCCTCGATGCGGGCGCTGGGGAGGTCGATTTTGTTGATGACGGGGAGGATTTCCAGATTGTTCTCGATGGCGAGATAGACGTTGGCGAGCGTCTGCGCCTCCACGCCCTGCGTCGCGTCCACGACGAGGATCGCCCCCTCGCACGCGGCGAGGGAACGGCTCACTTCATACGTAAAGTCCACGTGTCCCGGCGTGTCGATGAGGTTGAATTCGTATTCCTTGCCGTCGCGGGCGGTGTAATACATGCGCACGGGGGTGAGTTTGATGGTGATGCCGCGCTCCCGCTCGATGTCCATGCTGTCGAGGAGCTGATCCTCCATATCCCGCTTGGAGACCTGCCCCGTGCGCTCGATCAGCCTGTCCGCGAGCGTCGATTTTCCGTGGTCGATGTGCGCGATGATGCAAAAATTTCTGAGTTGCGGATTGGGTTTAGCCATAGAATGTTTTTTCCTTCAAATGCCTTGCCGGACGGCGTTTTCCGGGTTTTGCGCCCGGTCAGCGGTCCTCCTGAAAAAGCTCGATAAACGCGCGGAGCGCGTACGGTATCTGCGCATTTTTGGGCAACACCATGCCGACGGCGCGCGCGGGCAGGGGCGGGTCCGTCTTGATTTCGTAAAGGGACTTGTCCGCCAGACGGTGCAGCGTGTATTCCCGCGGGATACAGCCTATCCCCATGCCGCGGATGACCAGGCGCTTCATGAGGTCCCAGCTACCGATTTCGATGGAGGGTTTGAGGTCGATCCCCACGTTCTCCAAAAAGTTGGTCAGCGACTTTCTCGCGACGGTGCCCTGTTCGAGGAAGATGAGCGGATAGTCCTGCAATCTCGCCAGCGGAATGACGCCGCGGGTGAGTTCGATATGCTTTTCGTTGGTGATGAAAATATCCGTCAGCCGCATGCAGTTGCCGTGCACGCTCAGTTCGGGGTCGAGCGCGATGGGAAGATTGACGAAACACACGTCGCAGCGGTTGGCTTTCAGCGCCTCCAGCGTGCGGGGAGAGAGATCGGACAGAAGCTCGATCTTCACCGCGGGGAATTTTTCGTGATATTCCACGATTTTGTCCGCCAGGAAATACTCGAAAATCATGTCCGACGCGCCGATGCGTATGGTGCCCGTCGCGGAGGTGTTCAGCTGCGCGATCATGTTTTCCGCCTCGTCTATCAGCGACAGCGCCTGCTCCACCCGCGAAAAAATCAGCTTTCCGCCCTGCGCGGACAGCTCCATGCCGCGGTGCGTGCGGTTGAAAAGGGATATCCCCAGCTGATTTTCCAGCTGCTTGACAGACTGCGAAACCGCCGGCTGGGAAATGTACAGTTCCTCCGCCGCCTTGGTCAGACTGCCGCATTTCGCCACCGTATAAAACACCCTGTAAAGCTCCAGATTTGCCATCTCCGTTCTTACCTCCCGTCAACGCCCTTCGGAAAGCCGCCGCGCATGCCCCGGCGCTCCCCTACGGCCTCTATTCCGATTTTTTTCTTCCCGTTCGCCGTCATTTCCCGACGCAGAATTTGGAAAATATCTCCTCCACGACCGCCTCGGACGCCGTTTCGCCCGTGATTTCGCCCAGCGTTTCCCACGCCTCCGTCATGTCCGCAGCCACGAGTTCCAGGGGGCGCGCGCCGCAGCCCTCCTGCGCCCTGCCCAGCGATTCCGCCGCCCGCCGCAGCGCCTCATAATGCCGCTCCTCGACGAGGAAAGCCGCATCCTCGCTCCGCTCCCCGAAGCCCTTCTCGTACAGGAGCTCCTTCAGCCTTCCGACGCCCTCTCCCGTGCGCGCGGAAGTGAGCACATCGGCGTCGGTGGGCGTCTCGTCCCCCGTTAGGTCGATCTTGTTGAAAATTTTGATGAGCGTCTTGCCCTCCGCCAGAGAGAGCACGCGCGCGTCCGCCCCGTCCGTGCCCGCCGCGGAATCGGCGACAAATATGACGAGGTCG
>CALWAU010000041.1 GCA_944375795.1 uncultured Clostridia bacterium
AGAAGTTTGCAAATGTTTCGTGGTAGTAGGATGATAATAAAAAAACAACTATATCTTGTGGTTTTTGCTGTCTGAAAAAAGGTAGAGTTATTCCTTTGAGCGAGGTTGACCGTTTCCTTGGTAAGGACGAGGTCACCGGTTCAAATCCGGTTAGCAGCTCCAAAAAACCACCAGATTTGGTGGTTTTTTTCTTTATATTTCCACTAAATGTAGTGCTTTAAGGAAATGTTCACAGGTACAACTGCATACAGTCAGGTACAATTGCAAACGTCGCCTTTGGAGAAAAGGGAGAAAGATTTCTTTGACACGCAGCCACAATGCGGGAATTTGAGGACAAAATCAATCCATTTCTCGTGCCCGTCCGGTTTTCTGGCGGGAGTAGTGAACAGAGTATTTGCACCGGGAAAAGTCTGGTCGAGAATGGAGATGAGATTGTTTTTGAGCATAAATTGATAAATCTTGCAAAATCGAAAGGGTTCGCAAAAGATGAGATTATTGCGTTGTGTATTCTTTCTCGGGAAAGTAATAGCGTCGAAGAAATGATAGAATTTATCAATAAAAATCCGGACGCAGATTTTTATGAGTTGTTGAAAAAATCAGTAGACCTATACAAACAAAATAACCAATAACGGAAAGGCACCGAGCTTATGGCAAGGTGCTTTTTTCATGCAAAAAAGGCGGTAATTTAAGTGGTAAGAGAAGAGAACTTAATACCCACCCGTGCGAAGCGAGAAGGAAGCGAAAGAGAAAGGGACGAACGGAAGGATAGAAAGCGGGAAGGCGCGTTTTTCTTCATGCAGGCACTTGTGTTTTTCGCTGCAAAGGTATATAATAAAGGCAAAAATGAAACGAGGCAAAGATTGATATGTGGATTGCTGCGGCAATTTTATCGGCTGTTTTTGCAGGCGTTACGGCAATTCTTTCCAAGTGCGGCATAAAGAACACCAATTCGGATGTGGCAACCGCGGTAAGGACCTCGGTCGTGCTCGTCATGGCGTGGCTCATCGTCTTTATAACGGGGGCATATACGGGAATAGCCTCCGTAAGTGTCCGTTCGTGGATATTCCTCATACTTTCGGGATTGGCCACGGGTGCCTCCTGGATATGCTATTTCAAGGCGCTTTCCTTAGGCGAAGTTTCAAAGGTCGCCGCCGTCGATAAATCGAGCGCCATACTCTCGGTACTGTTTGCGATCGTCATTTTTCCCGACGAACGCAATCTGTGGTGGCTTAAACTCATTTTTCTTGCCGTGATAGCCGCGGGCACTTATCTCATGATAGACATCAAAAAAAGCGAGGGGAAATCGCGCGCGGCGTGGCTGGTCTTTGCCGTATTGTCGGCCGTATTTGCCGCCGCCACTTCTCTTCTCGCCAACGTCGGCATAGAAAATGTGGACTCAAATCTCGCGACGGCAATCAGGACGGCGGTCGTGCTCGTTATGGCGTGGCTCATCGTGCTTTTCCGCGGAGAAATCAGATTTGTCGGAGAAATAAAGGGAAACGAGCTCATTTTTCTCATTCTTTCGGGACTTGCGACGGGCGCGTCGTGGCTGTGTTATTACTACGCCATTCAGCAGGGACAGGTCAGCGTCGTCGTGCCCATCGACAGGTTGAGTATACTTGTAACCGTCTTATTTTCTCTGATAGTTTTCAAAGAAAAGCTGTCCGCAAAGGCGTGGGCGGGTCTTGCGCTTTTAACCTCCGGCACGGTATGTATGGCGGTGTTTACCTGAAATGGAGCGGGATTATACAGGTTTGCGTACAAGCGGCGGCCTTCTTCTTGGCGAAGGGGCGGCCGCTTGTCCCTTTTTTGCCGCCGTTTGAAAAAGAAACGGAAAATTTTTCTCCGGAGGGGAAGTTTACCGGGAAGTTTGTATTTTTGCCCGCATATTCGTTTGCAAAGGCGGCGCATTCGTGCTATAATAATATGGATTGTACGGAGGTGCGTATGGTGAAAGCGGAAAATTATCGGGAATTTATCGTCCGTTCCCTGCAAGAGATTATGGCGGTGGACAGCCCCACGGGCTTTTCCGCCGCAATATCCGAAAAACTTCTCTCCATGCTCTCGGAAATGGGCTATAAGGGCGAAACGACCAACAAACGACTGGTAAAAGTTTCCGTTCCGGGCGCGAAAAAGGGGTTGAAACGGGCGGTGTCCGCGCATACGGACACGCTGGGCGCCATGGTCCGCTCGGTCGCCGCGGACGGAAGGATTCGCTTCACCCGCCTGGGCGGCCCCATTCTGCCCACCTTCGACGGGGAATACTGCCGCATTTACGCCGACGGCGGAAAGGTATATACGGGCACCTTTCTCAGCGATTCCTGTTCCTGTCACGTCTATAAGGACGCGGGGACGCTCGAACGCAATGAAAATACGATGTTCGTCCGCCTGGACGAGGAAGTGTATTCCGCCGCGGACGTCGCGGCGCTCGGCATTCGCACGGGCAGCCCGATCGCCCTCGACCCCAAGACGACGGTCACGGAGAGCGGCTTTGTCAAATCCCGTTTTCTCGACGACAAGGCGGGCAGCGTCTGTCTTCTGACCGCGTTGGAGGCGATGCGGCGGGAATCGCTCGTCCCCGAATACGATACCGATTTCTGTTTCACCAATTATGAGGAGGTCGGGCACGGCGCGGCGACGGTCGCGGGGGACGCGGACGAACTGCTCGCGGTGGACATGGGCTGTGTGGGCGCCGATCTCGCCTGCAAGGAAACGCAGGTGTCCGTCTGCGTCAAGGACAGCCACGGGCCCTACGATTACGAGATGGTGGAACGCCTGATTTCTCTCGCGAAAGCGGAAAAAATCGATTATGCCGCCGATGTCTATCCCTTTTACGGTTCGGACGTGGGGGCGGCATGGGGCGCCGGAGCGGACGTCAAGGGCGGCCTGATAGGTCCCGGCGTGCACGCTTCCCACGGCATGGAACGGACGCATCTGAAGGGGATTTATGCGACGGTTTCGCTGCTTTGCGCCTACCTGGGGTTGAAAGAAAGGCGATGAAAAAGCATATAAAAGTCGCCGCGGCGCTCCTCTTTGAAAACGGAAAATTGTTCGCGGCAAAGCGCGGCGAAAGTCCCTATCCCTATATCGCCCACAAGTACGAGTTTCCTGGCGGAAAGATAGAGGAGGGGGAAGCGGAAGAAGAGACGGTGAGGCGGGAACTCAAAGAGGAACTCGACCTCGACGTAAAGGTGGGCGGCCTTTTTGCCAAAACCACGTTCGAGTATCCCGATTTCGTCATCACGCTCTCCCTGTACGAGTGCGAGATGCTGTCCGATTTCCGGTTGAAGGAGCACGAAAGTTTCCGCTGGATGTCGCCTTCGGAGCTCGACGCTTCGGAATGGGCGCCCGCGGATGCGGATATGGTGGAATCGCTCGGAAGGATCTTCGGCGCGTGACCTTTCGCGTCCGGAAAGCGGGAAAGGGAGGCCGCGGGATATGCGCAACGTGATTTTGATCGGAATGCCGGGTTCGGGAAAGAGCACGGCGGGCGCTCTGCTTGCAAAAGCCATCGGGTTCGGCTTTATCGACAGCGACGATGCCATTCGCGAGAGCGAGGGGAAAAGCCTCAGCCGCATCATCGAGGAGGAAGGGCTGGACGGCTTTCTCGCCGTCGAGGAACGGGTAAACGCCGGGCTCTGCGCGGACGGATGCGTCATCGCGACGGGCGGCAGCGTCGTTTACGGTCCGCGCGCGATGGAGCATTTCAAAGGGATGGGGACGATCGTCTATCTGCGGCTCTCCTATCCCGAAATCGAAAGGCGGCTCTCCGACCTGAAAGCCCGGGGCGTCGCCATCAGGGAAGGATATACGCTCAGGGATCTGTATGACGAACGCACGCCGCTTTACGAGCGCTACGCCGACGTCGTCGTCGATTTGGACGGATTGGATATGGCGGGCGCCGTGCGCGCCCTTACGGAGAAATTGAAGATATGAAAGAACAACGGAGAATTGCCGTGTACGGCGCGGGCGCGATGGGCACGGTGCTGGGCGGATTTTTGTCCGACTGCGGGCTGGATGCGCAGGTGGATCTCATAAGCCGCAACCGCGGCCACGTGGAAGCGATGAAGGAAAAGGGGGCGCGCATCGTCTGTGCGGCTACGGGGGATACGTTTACCAAATCGGTCAGCGCCCTCATGCCCGAGGAAATGACGGAGCCGTACGACGTCATTTTTCTCATGACCAAGCAGAGAGATAACGCCCGCACGGCGGGTTTTCTGAAAAATTTTCTCAAACCGGACGGCGCGCTCGTCACCGCGCAGAACGGCCTGCCCGAGAAGGGGCTCGCCGAAGTGCTCGGCGCTGAGCGGGTGTACGGGGCGGTCTGCGCCTGGGGCGCCAATCTCGCCGGCGACGGCGTGGCGGAGCTCACCTCCGAGCCCGCCGCGATGACCATGGAAATCGGCAGCTATTCGGGACGGTGCGGAAAATTGAAAGAGATACGGGAAATCCTCGGCGCCATCGGAGAAATTGCGGACAATCCCGCGTTTGTGACGGTGACGGAAAACCTCGCGGGGGCGCGGTGGAGCAAGCTGGCGATCAACGCGGCGTTTTCCGGCCTTTCCGTGGTCACGGGGTTTACGTTCGGGGAGATCGCGAGGGGAAAAAAGAGTCGCCGTCTCGCGCTCGGCATTTTGCGGGAGTGCTTTGCCGTCGCGTCCGCCTCGGAGATAAAGCTGGAAAAGATCCAGGGGCACGACATGGAGAAATTGCTTGGCGGCACGGGCTTTTTCGGAACGCAAAAGGCGCTTTTCCTGCTCCCGATCGCGATGAAAAAGCACAGGCTGCTCGTCTCGGGAATGCTGCGCGACCTCGAGCGGGGCAGGAAATGCGAAATCGATTATATAAACGGCGCTGTCTGCAAATGCGGGGACGGCTGCTCCGTCGATACGCCGCTCTGCGACAAAGTGGTGGAAATCGCGCACGGCATCGAAAACGGACTCTATGAAATTTCCGGGAAAAATCTCGATTTCTTTTCCTGATTTTTTCCGAAAATGCAAAATATACGCTAAGGTAACGGATATGGATTGGAACAAGCTGGCGGACATTCTCGTCCCCGACGAAAACGTAAAACCTCTCGACTATTATGAGGCGCTCTATCCCGAGCGCGACCTGCCCAAGGGCGCCAGGGTCACCCGTCTCGCGCCCAGCCCCACGGGCTTCATGCATCTCGGAAATCTGTACGTCGCCATCGCCAACGAGCGGATCGCCCACCAGAGCGGCGGCGTGTTCTATCTGCGCATCGAGGATACGGACGACAAGCGCAAGGTGGAAGGGGCGGTGGAGGTCATTCATTCCTCTTTGAAATATTTCGGCATCGCCTTCGACGAAGGGGCGGAGCTCTCGGGCAATTACGGCCCTTACTATCAGCGTCAGCGGGCGGAAATTTATCACGCCTACGCGAAGGACCTCATCCGGCGCGGGCTGGCTTATCCCTGCTTCTGTACGGAAGAGGAGCTGGAAAAGACGCGCGAATACCAGACGGAAAACAAACTCCTTCCCGGCTATTACGGCGAATTTGCGCATTGTCGCAATCTTTCCGAGGAGGAGATTCTTGCCAACCTCGCGGCGAAAAAACCGTACGTCATCCGCCTGCGTTCGCAGGGGAACGTCGAGGTCAAACATCCCTTCCGCGACGCCGTGAAGGGGGAGATCACCGTCACGGAAAACAATCAGGACGTCGTCATTCTCAAATCGGACGGCATTCCCACCTACCATTTCGCGCACGCGGTGGACGACCATCTGATGCGCACCAATCTCGTCATTCGCGGCGAGGAATGGCTCGCTTCCCTTCCCATTCATATCGAGCTGTTCAAGGCACTCGGTTTCCGCCTTCCAGAATACGGGCACAACTGTTCCATTCAGAAGATGGACGGCGACACCCGCCGCAAGCTCTCCAAGCGCAAGGACCCCGAAGCTTCGCTCACCTTCTATCGCGAGGAGGGCTATCACCCGCTCGCGGTCAGGACGTATATGATGACGCTGCTCAACTCCAATTTCGAGGAATGGCGGCTGAAATTTCCCGATAAGCCGTTGGACGAATTTAAGTTTTCCATCGGCAAAATGGGGAAAAGCGGCGCCCTGTTCGATATACTCAAACTCAACGACGTTTCCAAAACCGTGCTTTCGGGGCTTTCCGAAACGGAGATGTTCGATTTCCTGAAAGATTGGGCGGAACACTACGGTTCCGATGCGGAAAAGAAGCATTTTTCCGATCGGGAATATATGCTGAAAGTCCTTTCCCTCTGCATGGGCATCGGCGGCAAAAAGCGCCGCAAGGATTTTGTCTCGGCAAAACAGGCGGTTTCCATGCTTTCCTATTTCTTCGACGATACCTTTGCGCCCGAATACGCTTTCCGCTATTCGCCGGAGGTCGTCCGATCGGTTCTGGAAGGCTTCGAGGCCTCTTATGACTCCGCCGACGATTCCTCCGCCTGGTTTTCCAAGGTGAAGGCGGTCGCCGAAGAAAACGGTTTTGCGTCCGACATGAAGGCGTATAAGGCGAATCCCGACGCCTATCCCGGGAACGTTTCCGACGTCGCGGAGATGCTCCGCGTGGCCGTGACCGGGCTTTCCAACACGCCCGACCTTTGGACGATCATGCAGATTTTGGGCAAAGAGCGGACGCTTTCCCGCATCGATGGGGCAATCGCCTCTCTGTAAACAAAATACGACGTTAAAAGACCGGGTTGTATCCCGGTTTTTTACATATTTGAGGGAACGAAAAATTTTTTGCGGGAATTTTCAAAAATTTGCGTAAAAACGGGCGGGAAAATGACTCATATATAATATAAGAAAAAAACGAGAGAATACGGGAGGGCAGAAATATGTCCGTTCAAGAAAGGTGCGCTTCGCCGCGGCATGGCGGCGTAAAAAAATTTCTCTGTGCGGGTATGGCGATTTTTATGGCTTTATGTATATTTTTACTGGTCGGGTGCGCCGATGAACATGATCCGAAGGAGACGATAAAGGTGGCGACGGGAATTGAGATTCCCGAAGAAGCAAAAATGCTGTATCACCATTGCGATGCTACGTTTCATCCCGGAAGGCATGAAAACTATACGGTATTTGCATTTGAAAAGGAACCCGCCGATTGGTTGATGGAAAACAATTTTTTGCCGGAAAAAAACGAAAATTATGAGGATTCCTTTTTATACTCGGGGTTCGGGCTTTTGGAGCTTTCTTCCGGCAAAAATATTCCCGATGAATATATTCCCGATTTTGAAAAGCCCTATTTATGGTTGGAGACTCAGTTGATTTATTTTGCCTATTTTACGGAAACTTTGAGGTTATTTGTTTTTATTTCCCCCGATTGAGATCGGCGGAAAAAGAGGAGAACAAAAGCAGCCTGACGAACGACTCCGTCAACGACGTCCGATTGAGATCGGCGGAAAAAGAGGAGAACAAAAGAGAGGACACTTTTCCGAATTAAAAAACGGCCCCCCGGGTCAATAGCCCGGGGGTGATTTTTAAGTTCACGATTCGGCGTTTTCCGCCGCGAGCAAATCTTTCATATCGTATTTGCCGGGGGCTTTTCCGGTCAGGAATTTTGCCGCCCGTATCGCGCCCGCCGCAAATACGCGCTTGCTGCGCGCGCTGTGAGAGATGGTGAGAATTTCGTCCTCTCCCGCGAACATCACTTCGTGTTCGCCGACGATCGTGCCGCCCCGCACGGCATGAATGCCGATTTCCGATTTTTCCCGGGGACCGACCATTCCGCTCCTTCCTTCCACATAGTGTTTCCGGTTGTCAAACACCTCGTTGATGGAATCGGCGAGCATCAGCGCTGTGCCGGAAGGGGAATCCTTTTTCGGGCTGTGATGCCGTTCGACGATTTCGATGTCGAAGGCGTCGCCCAAAACCTGCGCCGCCGCTTTGACGAGCGTCTGCATCAGATTGATGCCCAGGGAAAGGTTTGCCGTCTTGAATACGGGGATTTTTTTCGCGTATTCTTCGATCCGTTTATTGTCCTCCGCCGTAAAGCCCGTGGAGCCCAGCACGATGCCGATGTTTTTTTCCGCGGCGTAAGCCAGCCGTTCTTCGAGGTTTTCCGCCGAGGAGAAATCCACGATGACGTCTGCGTCCTCCTTCACCTCGGAAAAATGCGCGTACACGGGGACGGAAAGGGATTTGACAAAGGGATCGACGCCGCATACCGCTTCCGCTTCGCCGTCGTTTTCCAGAAGGGAGAGGACGTTTCCGCCCATTTTTCCCGAGATGCCGCAGATGATGATTTTCGTCTTGTTCATGCTTTCACCTTCAATCCGTAATTTTTCATGGCCGTTTTCAGTTTTTCCAGATTTTCGGGCTCTATCTCGCTCAGAGGCGCGCGGGGAATGCCCGCGGAAAAGCCCAGAAGATTCATCGCCGCTTTGGCGGGAATGGGATTTACTTCGACAAAGCACGCCTGTGCGAGGGGAAGCAGTTTATCCGCCAGGGCGAACGCCTCTTCCGTTTTGCCCGTTTTCAGCAGGGTATACATCTTTTTGACGTCGGCGGGCACGAGGTTGGAGAGGACGGAAATGACGCCGTTTCCTCCCACCGCGAGGATGGGGAGATTGAGCGCGTCCTCGCCCGAATACAAATCGCATTTCCCGCGGATGAGGCGCAGGGTCTCCATGGTCTTGGACATATTCCCGCCCGCGTCTTTGATGCCCGCCATATTGGGGATTTCCGCGATTTTCGCCATCGTGGCGGGCTGTATTTCCACCCCCGTGCGTGAGGGGACATTATAGGCGATGACGGGCAGAGAGGAAGCCGCGCAGATGCTCTCGTAATAGGCGACCAGCCCGCTTTGCGTACATTTGTTGTAATAGGGGGTGACGGCGAGCAGGCCGTCCGCGCCTGTCCGTTCCGCCTTTTTCGCCGCCTCGACAGCGTGGGCGGTGCAGTTGCTGCCGCAGCCGAACACCAGCTTGATTTTTCCCTTCGCCTTCTTTACGGCGTATTCCATGACGGCGGTTTTTTCTTCTTCCGTCATCGTGGCGGGTTCGCCCGTCGTGCCGAGTATGACCAGCATATCCGTTCCGCCCGCCATCTGATATTCCAGCATCGCCCCGAAGGCGCCGAGGTCGACGCCGTCCTTTCCGAAGGGGGTGATCATCGCGGTGGCGGTGCCGTTCAAAAAGCCTGTCATAATATTCTTTCTCCCGATTTTTCAATTTTTCCGGACAATCGATGTCACATGGTTATTGTATTGTATGCCGCGGAAGCGCCGTTCAGTCGAAGTATCCCTTTGCCGCCAGCAATTCCGCCAGCAGCACCGAGCCTCCCGCCGCGCCGCGCAGGGTGTTGTGAGAAAGGCCGACAAATTTGTAATCGAATACGTTGTCCCTTCTCAGCCGACCCGCGCAGACGCTCATGCCCCGTCCCTCCATCCGATCCAATTTCGGCTGAGGGCGGTTTTCCTCTTCGAAATAGCGGATGAATTTTTCGGGCGCGGAGGGGAGGCGCAGTTCCTGCGGTTCCCCGCGGAAATTTTCCCAGGCGCCGAGGATCTCGCTCCGCTCCGGAAAATCGCGGAAGGAGACGAACACCGCCGCCGTGTGTCCGTCCGAAACGGGCACACGGAAACACTGCGCCGTAATGGCGGGCCCCTCCGCGGGCCGGATCTCTCCGCCTTCGACGGTTCCCCAGATTTTCAGTGGCTCCTTCTCGCTCTTTTCCTCCTCGCCGCCGATGTAGGGGATGACGTTGTCTGCAATTTCCGGCATGGTCGCAAACGTCTTTCCCGCGCCCGAAATCGCCTGATAGGTGCAGACGGCGGCGCGCGTGATCCCGAATTTTTTCAGGGGATGCAGCAGGGGGACGTAGGATTGCAGGGAACAGTTGGATTTCACCGCGATAAATCCCCGTTTGGTCCCCAGGCGCTTTCTCTGAAAGGGGATGACGGACAGATGTTCCGCGTTGATTTCGGGGATCACCATCGGCACGTCTGGCGTGAAGCGATGGGCGGAATTGTTGGAGACGACGGGAATTTCCCGCTTTGCGTAGCTCTCCTCCAAAAGCGCCGTTTTCGCCTTGTCCATATTGACGGCGCAAAAGACGAAATCCGCTTCTTTTGCGATTTTGTCCGCGTCCCGCTCGGCGTCGAGCACCGTCATGTCCGCAAAGGAAGGGGGGACGGGTTCGTCAAACGCCCATTTGTCCGCGACCGCTTCCGCATACGTTTTTCCCGCGGAGCGGCCGGACGCCGCCAGGGTGGTCACGCGGAACCACGGGTGGTCTGCAAGCAGCAGAAGAAACCTTTGGCCGACCATTCCGGTCGCGCCTATGACGCCAACCTTGTATTCTTTCATCGTGCGTTCTCCTTTTTTCGCGAATGAAAAAAGCGGCCGAAAAGCCGCCTCGTTGTGCCGTAAACGGCCTTCCGAAAGGAAAGCCTGTCGTAAATAGCTCTTCACGGACGGTGACAGTCATGCGGGTATTCTCCCGCATGCCCGGCGCGGAGGGAAAAAGCCGCACCTCGGCGGGGACGCCCTTTCGCTCCGCCGCACAATCGTTCGTCCGCCTTTCCCGCTTCGGACTCTGCGGCGGGGTACTCATGCTCGCCCGCTCCTCTATTTAACAATTCCTATTCTATCATACCCGCCGCAAAATGTCAAAGATTTTTTGCGCTTCGGAAATTTTATTTGCAATTTTTCCCCGATTTCCCTTGAAATAATCATAAATTTGTAGTACAATATATCTAATTGAATTTTTGCCGGGCGCACGTTTTCGGTTTTGCCCGGCGCGACATCGGAGTTTTGAACATGGCACAGGAAAAGAAAGGGCTGATAGCCCGTATGCTCGAGGGCAAGGAGCGGAGCGAGGAATACGCGAGAAGCACTCTGCCCACCAACCGCTGGCAGCTCTTTTGGGATATCTTCAAGGGGAATTTCGGGAAGATCGTCAAGGTGAACCTGCTCATTCTTCTCTTTTTTATTCCCTTCATTCTCGTGATCGTCTATTTCATGCTGATCAACAACGGCAACGGCGTCATGTATCCGTTCGGAGCAAACCTCGCGATCGGTTATCCCGCGGAGCCGAACACGGCGGGGCTTTCGGAAATGCTTACGCTGCAATCGGAGGCGCTCATGTACGGCGCTTTCGTCATCGCTTCCTTCATCGCCGCCGTCGGGCTTGCGGGCGGGATGTACGTCATCCGCAACATGGTATGGACGGAGGGGATTTTCGTCGCCAACGATTTCTGGCGCGGCGTGAAGCTCAATTACGGCAACGCCCTGCAGGCAGCGCTCTTTTTCTGCATCGTCACGCTCATCGGAAAATCCCTCATCAATCTGACGGAGTTCACTTTCGCCATACAGGAAGTGAGCAAGGTGCAGAGGGTATTTTTCCGCATTTCGCAGGCGTTCAGCGGCATTCTCATCGCGCTGGCGGCGCTGATGTCCCTTTGGATGATCGCGCTCGGCGTCAATTATAAGCAAGGGGTCTGGACGCTCATCAAAAATTCCTTTCTGATGACCATCGGCATGCTGCCGCAGTCCGTCTTTTTCGGCGCGCTGGCGCTCATTCCCTTCGCCGTCTTTCTGCTGGGAAACATAATACCGCTGTTCACGGTGCTGGGCGTTATTTTCGCGCTGTTGTTCTCGTTTGCCTTTGCCCTGCTCGTCTGGCTGGATTTCGCACAGTGGGCGTTCGATAAATTCATCAACCCCAAGATCGAGGGCGCGAAGGTGGGGCGCGGCATTTACAACAAGGACGGCACCAGCGCGGCATCGGGCGGCGAAAGCGCCGCGGCGGCGGAGTATCAGCGCGCCATTCTCGCGGCGGGCAAATCCAAGCTCGTTTCCCGGCCCATCAAACCCATCGACGATTCGTTGCAGGTATACGAGCTTCCTTCCTCCTTCACGCGCGAAGATCTCCAAAAGCTCCGCGAAAGCAAGCAGAACATCGCGGACGATACCGCCGCATACGAGGAAGAACATAAAAACGATCTCAGATACGTCGAATACAACAAACAGTTCGAGGAGCGGGAAAAAGCGCTCCAGGACGAGACGGACAAGAAGGGCAGAAAGAAGAAGCGCAAGCCGCCCAAGATGCTCGGCCAATAAGCGGCCCGGAGGGCGGACGGGCACCCGTTTCCGGAAGAGATTGTTTTTCGGCGGGTGCCTCCGGCCGTATTACGCGGAGAAATCCAACGATGAAAAGAGAAAAGGCGTACGACGCGCTCGCCGATTGGTTTGAATATCTCAACGATGACTGCGGCTATGAAAAGTGGTCGCAGTATTTAATTTCCGCGCTCGGGCAGTATCCCGTGCGCAAGGGGCTGGACATCGGCTGCGGCAGCGGCCGCTTTACCCGCGCCCTCTCGGCGGCGGGGTACGAGATGACGGGGCTGGACGTTTCTTCCGCGATGCTGAGCAGGGCGGAGGCGCTGTCCCGGAAAGAGGGGAGAAAGATCCGCTGGCTGCTCGGCGACATCGCCCGGTTCCGCACGCCCGAAAAGTTCGATTTCGCGCTCGCCGTCAACGATTGTTTCAATTATATTTCCAAAGAAAAACTGTCGGCCGCGTTTAAGAACGTGCGCGGCGCGTTACATAAAGAGGGAGTATTTTTGTTCGACGTCAGCTCTCCGCGCAAATTCCGCGAAAAGATTGCAGATACTGTTTGCGCGGACGATCGGGAGGACGTCACCTATCTGTCCTTCAATTCGATAGAGGGGGACGAGGTGACGATGGACGTCACGTTGTTCGTGAGGCGCCCGGACGGCGCCTTCGACCGCAGGGACGAACGGCACGTTCAGTATATCCATACCCCCGACGAAATACGGGAGGCATTGAAACAAAACGGCTTTTTGCCGCTGAGGGAAGAAGGGTTCCTCGGCGAGGCGGAGGAGACGTCGGACCGGATCTGTTTTCTCGCCAGGAGGGCGTGAAGGAGGACGAAATGAAAAACGTCGTGAGAACTTTGATTTTCGACGAGCAGGTATCGCTCACTCTGCTCGATTCCACCCGGACGGTCCGGGAGGCCATCCGCCTGCATTCGCTCAGCCGTCCCTCCGCCGTGGCGCTCGGCAAGGCGCTTTCCGTCATGACGTTCATGAGCGCTTCCCTGAAAGAGGAGGGGCACGCGATTTCCGTTTCCGTCCGCGGAAACGGGGAAGGGGGAGAAATTTCCGTTTCGGGCAACGGCCTGCTGCAGATGCGCGGATACATCGGGAATCCCGCCGTGCCGGAAATCCCGGGTGAGACGGACGCGGAGGCGGAGAGGCGCTGTATCGGCACGGAAGGCTCTCTCACCGTCATCCGCGACGACGGTTACGGCAGGCCGTTCGTGGGTTCCTGCCTGCTGTCGCCCTCGGGCGAGGCGGACAGGTCCTTTGAGGAATATTATCGCGTCAGCGAACAGAATCCCGCGTATATCGCCTCCGTCGTGCGCTTTTCCGGGGAGCGGCTCGCCTTTGCGGGCGCGGCGGTATTGCAGCCCCTTCCCTTTGCGGAGGAATCGGTCGTGAAGAAATTGCCGCGGGGTGCAGAGCTTGCGGCGATCGCGGAGAAAATCGGAGAACTCGGGCCCGAAAAGTGCGCGAGGGACTGTTTTTCGGCAAATTCCGCGGCATTTACCGAGCGGGAAGCGGCATATAAATGTAACTGCTCGCGGGAATATCTGTCCGGGGTGCTGCTGTCCCTCGGCAGGGCGGAGCTCGAGGATATCCTGCGCACGGACGGGGAGATAAAGGTACATTGCCATTACTGCAACAAGGATTATCGCTTTACGCGGGAGGATGTGGAGAAACTGTTCCCGTGAAGGCGTCGGGGCAAGGGAGATTTCATGAGAGAACAAAAGGTTTTGAAAATCGATTTCAGCAGGCGGCGCCTTCGGGAGCGGGCGGAAAAATATTACAACGAAGGAAATTATCTTTCCGCGCTCCGCTTTACCTATAAGGAAATGTCCCTGTACGGGGGGGACGGCGAAACATATACCATGCTTTCGGATATTTACGAAAACATGGAACTGTATTCGTCGGCGGTAAACTGCTGGTTCCGCTTTATGGACAACTGCACGGGGGAGGATCTGCCGGATATTTACGAGGGCCTCGCCGTCAATTATCTCAACATGGGAAACGAGGCGCAGTCCGCTTTCTATTATAATAAACTCATCGATGCGGACGACGAGCTGACGGAAGAAAACAAGGAGGAGATCGCCGAGGCCTTCTCGGGCAGCCGCAGGGGAAATTTCCGCTTCGTATATCCTCCCCGGCTGGCCGATTACTCGCGGGAAACGGAAGCGGGCGCGCGGGCGCTCAAAAGCGGGGATTGCAAAAAGGCGATCGCCATTCTTTCCCGGGTGGAAAAGGGTTCGCCCGACTACCGCACGGCGAGGGAGATTCAGGCGGTCGCCCGGCTGCTTTCGGACAACGCCGCCGAGGCGGAGAAAATCTGCATGGAACTCATCGAAGAAAATCCCGCCGACGTTCAGGCGACGGCCACGCTCGCCGCCGTCTATACGGAACAGGGGAGGAGGGAGGACAGCAAAGCCCTGGCGCTGCGCCTGTGCGAGCTGAAAGACACGACGCCCGAGGAGACGTATAAAATCGCCACCGTCTGCTGCGAAAACGACCTGCACGAACGGGCGCTCGAAAAATTCACCGAATTGGACAAGGTGATTCCCTACGACGGGAATATGCTCTATTTCAAGGCGGTGGCGGCGTACAAGAGCGGAAAGGAGCGCGTGGCGATCGACGCGATGGAGAGGCTGTGCACGATCTATCCGGACGCGGCCGTGGCGGAATATTACCTGAAAGCCATGCGCCGCCACGCCGGCGACCCCGAGAACGAGCCGGAGCCGGAGATGACTTATTTCTACCGCGTGCCCAAGGAGGAACGGGAAAAGCGCTGCCGCACTCTCGTCCGGATCGGCAAATATCCGCGCACGGAAGCGGAGCTGTTCGGGGCGCTGGCCATGGAGGAGGGCTATTTCCGCTGGTGTTTCGACGAAATGGACGGCATGGAGCGGGATTTGCAGTACCTCGCCGCCGTCGTCGCGGAGCACGCACGCGCCGACCGGTTTATCCGGGAAATATTGCTCGACTGCGAGGTGTCCGATATCCTGAAGATCGAATTGCTGCGGCTGTTGTATGCGCGCAATGAGGAGAACGGCTTCGGGGTGGTCGTCTGCAATATTTATCGGGATATCCGCATCGCCCGCGTGCGCGTCGGGCGCAGAAAGCGCCGCCGTTTCGTGGAGGCGTACGCCAAAACCGCTTCCCGGTTCGCGGTCATAAACGACGCTTATGCTCAGCGCATACGGGAGACGACGGAGACGATGTACCGCACCTTTGAGAAGCGGGACTGCTGGGAGCTCGCCGAAAGCTCCGAAAATCTCGCCTGCGCGATCTATCTGCTCAGCGGCCTCAGGGAGCTGGGAAAGGATGCGGCTTCCGCGGCGGCCGCGTTCGAGGCGGACGCGGAAACGGTGGAAAAAATCGTGACGGCGGTTCTGGCCGGCTGAAAGGAAGGACGAAAGGAGAAAATATATGAAACCCATCGATCTCGACGGGCTTTTCGACGAAAAGCTCGCGCAATACATGGAAGAAAACAAAGGAAAATATACCGAACGGCAGTGGGAGAATCTCATTCCCGCGCTGTACAGGAAGTTCGGGGATACTTACGTGGCGAAAATCAAGGCGACGCCCAGGGAATATTACGCGGCGATGTCGGATGAGGAGCTGACGCAGACTTTTGCCGCGCACCTCGCCGAGCGCATTCCCGTGCCCGATTTTCTCTGTTCCGAGCTGGAAGGACGGGACTGTACGGAGGCGCTTATTCCCCTTCTTTCGGAGGAGGACGCGGAAACGGTCTCTTACGTCATCAATCTCATCGGCGCGGACGAACGCGCTTTCCCCGCCTATTTTTCCGTCCTCACCTCCGATTCCTCCGACGGGGACGTCCGGGAGGCCGCGGCGGAAAAACTCAAAGAAAAGGCGGACGCGGCAAAGGAGGAGGCGCTCCGCTTCTATCGGGAAGGCAGGGCGGAGGAATATATGCTGGAAATCCTCTCCCGCGTAAAAGGGCGGGACGAGGAAGTGTTCCGCATTCTGCTGGACGCCTTCCTGGCGGAAGGGGAAAAGGCCGTCCGGGCGGGATATCTCGCCTCGTACGGGGACGAACGCGCGCTCCCTTATCTCCTGCGGCGCATCGAGGACCGCTCGATCGGTTTCGTGGAGTTCCAGGAGCTCAAATACGCCATCGAGGCGCTCGGCGGAGAATACGACGAGCCGCGCGACTTTTCGGGGGACAAGGACTACCTGAAAATAGAGGACGTATCCTCCCGCCAGGGCTTCGGAAAACTTCCGAGAAGGTGACGCCCCGCCCGCACTTGCGGGCAAATCCGAAAACGCAAAGAATTGCTTCATAATCCGACGGACCTCCGCATATATTAAACCGTAACGTTTGAAATGCGGAGGTCTCTTGCGCGAAAGGGGAACCGCAAACCGCTTTGGAGGTCGGTGTATGGAAAATTACAGCGTTTACGAAGACATTGCCAGCCGGACGAACGGCGATATTTACATCGGTGTCGTGGGGCCGGTGCGCACGGGAAAATCCACGTTCATCAAGCGATTCATGGAAGAACTGGTGCTTCCCTCCGCCGACGAATCGAGGCGCGCGGTCATGACGGACGAATTGCCGCAGTCCGCCGCGGGCAGGACGGTGATGACCACCGAACCCAAGTTTGTCCCCGCCCAGGCGGCGAAAATTTCCGTGCGCGAGGGTGCGGAAGCCTCCGTGCGCCTCGTGGATTGCGTCGGATTCGCGGTGGAGGGCGCGGGCGGATTTGAGGAGGACGGCTCGCCGCGGCTCATCAAGACGCCCTGGAGCGAACAGGCCATGCCCTTTGAACAGGCCGCCCGGCTGGGGACGGAAAAGGTGATCCGCGATCATTCCACCATCGGTATCCTGATGACTACGGACGGCAGCATCGCGGATATTCCGCGCGCGTCCTATGTCTCCGCGGAGGAGCATGCCGTCTCCGAGCTCAAAGAAATCGGAAAGCCCTTCGTCATTTTGCTCAACTGCCGCCAGCCGGAGACGCAGGAGGCGCTGCGCGCTTCTCTCGAGGAGAAATACGGCGTACCCGTATTGGCGGTCAATGCGGAACGGCTCACGGAGGAGGAGATCCTCCTCATCATGCAGAAGGTCCTTTTCGAGTTCCCCGTGACGGGAATCGATATCCGCCTTCCCAAATGGATACAGTCCCTCCCCGAGGACAGCCGCGTGGTTTCCGCGCTGCTCGGAAAGCTCAAAAAGCTGGCGCCCTCCCTCGTGAAGATGAAGGACTGCCTTCTCCTCGAAAATCTGTTTTCGGAGGAGGACCGCTTCGTCAACCCCGACAATATCAATATGGAGCTGGGGAAAGGGCGCGCGGAACTCTTTATCGATGCGGAGGACGGCCTCTTTTACGAAGTCCTCAGCGAGGAATGCGGCGAAAGCATTCCCGACGATTTCGCGCTCATGCGCTATGTGAAGTCCCTCGCGGACGCGAAGCACAGTTACGATAAAATCAAGGACGCTTTCGAGGAAGCGGAGGCGAACGGCTACGGCACGGTCGCGCCCGGCGCAGGGGATATGGCCCTCGATCCGCCCAAGCTCATCAGAAAGGGCTCCGGGTACGGGGTGAATTTCCGGGCGACGGCGCCGAGCTATCACATCGTAAAGGTGGAGGTATCGGGCGAGGTGAATCCGATCATCGGCACCCAGCAGCAGGGAGAGGATTTCGTCCGGGAAATTCTTGCCGACTATGAGGAGCACCCGGAAAAAGTATGGGATACCAATATTTTCGGAAAGACGCTGCGGGAGCTCGTTTCCGAGGAACTTTCGGAAAAGATCGGCGCCATGCCGCCGGATATCCGCAAAAAGATGCGCCGGACGATCACCCGCATCGTCAACGAGGGCAGGGGCGGGGTCATCTGTATCCTGCTCTGAGGACGGAGGAATAAAATTCCGAAAAGGGGATATACTTCTTCTAAATTCTTTTTTCGGAGAGATATTCCCATGAGCAAATCTTCAAAAAACGGAAAAGTACCCAAGATGACGGAAGAGCAGTATGCGGAGTACGTCATGGCGATGAAGGACGAAACGCCCGTCAAGGGCTATCGGGAGCTTGCGGAGGGCAACCATGGAACTCCGCACGTCGATCCCGGTACCCGCAAAAAGAAGTAAATTTTCGCATGAATATCCGAACGGCAGGGAACGTTCCGGCGGCGGCAGACCGCGGCGGCGTTCCCTGTACTTTTTGGCTCAAACCGGAGGCGAGGGGTCATGTCCGCGCCGAATCGGGCTGTCCCGGGCAGGCAAAAAACGGATTTTGAGGGGAGGTTTGTAATTTTTTAGCAAATTTTTATGCTTTGGAAAGAGAATTTTTCGCAAAACCCTTGACCGCGGGGCAAAGATGTGCTATAATAAAGGACGTAAAGAAAAATGTCGGGGGTTCCGACGCGTTTCGGTTTCATCTTTCCGCCCGCCGGCGGTCATGCGTCCGAAAGGGGCGTTCGTGCGGGGCATGGGTCGCCGTTTCGGAAAAAAATGAAAAAAACCGGAAAAATTTTCGCTGAAGGTATTTACTTTTTTGCGAAAATGTTGTAAAATGGTAGCGATGTAAGCTTATCCGATTTTTTCGCAAGCGAATAAGATAAATTGAGGTGTGATATGACGGATTACGGCAACAACAACCAGAAGCAGACTCCTTCTTACGCTTATGCGAACGTACCGCCTAAGGGAAACGAGACGGCCCTCATGATCGAAGGGCTGTATAACGGCCTTTCGTACGATTTGCAGAAGATGAAAAAAGAGCTGATGAACGAGCTCAAGTACAACGCGCTGCAAGCCAGCTCGCTGTATCAGTCCGTTCAGAAGGAAACGGGGGCCGCCACGGAAACCAACGCGCAGACCGCTCAGTCGATGGTGCGCGAGCTCAAGTACGGTTATCAGCAGAACCAGATGATTTACGAATCTCTGTCCGGCATATTGACCGACGACGTGCTCACGAAACTCGAGACGGTGGAGGGCAAGGTCGAGGTCCTCGAAGAAATCGACAAGGCCCTCGCGGACATCAAGGAAAAGCTCGAGGAGCTCGCTTCCCGTTCCGAGCCCGATTATGAGGTGCTCGCCGAATCGGTGAAGGAGAAGGTCTCCGAGATACTCACCGCGCAGGAAGAAGTCGATTACGACAAAATCACCGAATCCGTCTGTGAAAAAACGGAGTCGAGCATCGCCGCGCACAACAAGGAGATCCTCGACGCCGTCGCGGCCATCCCGGTCGCGGAAAACGTCGATTACGCCCGCATCGTCGAGGAAGTGAGCGAAAAGGTCGCCGAGCTTCTCCGCGAAGCGCCGGCGACGGCGGAAGAAGCCGTTTCCGGCATCGATTACGACCGCATCGTCTACGGCGCGGCGGAGAAGGTAGTGGAGTCCCTTCCCTATCCCGATAAGGTAGATTATCGCCGCATCGACGAAAACTTCATGAAGGCCGCGGAGAGCATCAGGCCGGCCGCCCTCGACGAGGAGGTGCTGGCGGCGAATATCGCGGCGGCCGTCGTTCAGGCGATAGCGGAAATGAATCCCGATGCCTTTGCGGAGGCCGTAGCCTCCAAGATCGTCGTTTCCGAAACGGCCGCGGAAGAAATCGATTACGAAAAACTCTCCGACATGGTCATCGCCAAGATGCCCGCGCCCGTCGAGCCCGAGCCCATCGATTACGACCAGCTCGCGGAGGCGATCGTCGCCAAGATGCCCGCGCCCGTCGAACCCGAACCCATCGATTACGACCGGCTCGCGGAGGCCGTTGTCGCGAGGATGCCCGAGGTCATCGATTACGACCGCATTTCCGAGACGGTTGCGGAAAAGGCACCTCAGCCGGAAACCGTCGATTATGCCGTCATGGCGCAGAGCGTCGTCGACCGCATGCCTCAGGCGGAGGCCGTCGATTACGACGCCCTCGCGCAGACCATCGCCGAAAAGCTGCCGCAGGCGGAAGCCATCGATTACGATCGGGTCTATCAGGCGGCGAAAGCGGCGGAGGTCATTCCCGATCCCGTCGATTACGACCGCATCGCGGAAATCGTCGAGACGAAGCTCTCCAACGAGGTCGATTACGACGTCGTGGTGGACGAGGAAGGAAGAAAGCAGATCGCCCGCAGCGTCGCCGAGGACATCGACTACGAAGGGCTGTCCGGCAAGGTGGCGGAAGGCATCGATTACGAGGGGCTTTCCGACAAGGTCGCCGAAAAAATTATCCTGCCCGAGATCGAAGTCCCCAAGGCGGAGGAAATCGATTACGATTTGCTCGCGGAAATGGTTGCGCAGAAGATCGCCGTTCCTCAGCCCGAGCCTCCTACATACGACGTGGTGGTCGACGAAGATGGCGCCCGCTCCATTGCGGAATGCGTGGCCGCTGCCATCGATTTCGATACCGTGACCGATAAGGTCGCCGAGAAGGTCAAGATGCCCGCGCCCGAAATCGTTCTGCCCGAACCGGAGGCGCTCGATTACGACGCCCTTTCCGACAAGGTCGCCGAAAAGATCGTCGTTCCTCAGGCCGAAAAGACGGAGATCGATTACGAGACGCTTTCCAGCGAAGTGGCGGAGAAGATTGTCGTCCCCACGTTCGATATCCTCGTGGACGAGGAAGGGGCGGAAAAGATCGCCGACGCCGTCGTCGAAAAGATGCGTTCGCAGTGCCCCGTCATGGAGAAGGAAGATACGGCCGAAGAAGCCGCGCCCGCAGCCGAGGGAGAAGTGGCCGAGGAGGCCGCGCCTGCCGAGGAAACCGCCTCGGAGGAGACGGCGGAAGCAGAAGAAACGGTTGAGGAAACGGCAGAGGAGGAATCCGCCCCCGCAGAGGAAGCGGTTGCCGAAACTGCCGAAGAAGAAGCGGCTCCTGCAGAGGAAGTGAACGAAACCGCGGAAGAGATTGCCGAAACCGAAACCGCGGAAACGGAAGAAGCGCAGGCGGAGCCGGAAGCGGCGGAACCCGAAGAAACCGCAGCAGCGGAAGAAACGGTTGAGGAGACGGCAGAGGAGGAGTCCGCTCCCGCAGAGGAAGCGGCGGAGGCAGAGGAAGAAGTCGCCGCCGGCGAAGCGACGGAGTCGGAGCCCGCGCCCGAACAGCTGGTGGCGGAGAGCGAGGGAGAAATTCTTTCCAGTTCGCAATCCACCATCGAGACGGAGATTGCCGTGACGACCGCGGAGGCTGCGGCCTACGAGGAGGGAGACGACAATAATCTCGTCGATGCGGAAACGGGGCTGGTCATCAGGTTAAAGCGCAGCTTTACCGCGAAGATGAAGCAGAGCGATCCCGCCGTCAAGCAGTATTACAGCGACATCAAGAACGAGCTTACTTCCTACAAGCGTCTCAATTCCAACCTCAGCTGGCACGGCGACAGATTCAATTTCGGCCGCGAAACGGTCGCGAAACTGAATATCTGCGGCAAGACCCTGTGCTTCTATGTCGCGCTCGATCCCAACGATCCCGAATATAAGACCACCGTCTATCATCAGAAGGACGTCGGTGCCCAGAGGGCGTACGAAAGCACGCCGTTCATGGTCAAGGTCAAGAGCGACGCCGGCCTGAAGAAGGCACTGCGCCTCGTCGGGTTCCTTGCGGAGAAGCTGGGCACGGATAAGCGCGACAATTTCGAGCCGACCGATTATGTGGAGGAGTTCCGCCACGAGTCGACCAAGCAGCTTTTGGAAGAAGGCTTGATCAAGGTCACGAAAGAGAAGAAGGTCGTCCTGGATTTCAATTGATTCCGGGCGGCAAAGTAAATCATACATAAGAATACGAAAGGGAGAGCTGATAATTTAACGATTTTCGGCTCTCTATTTCATGAAAGGGCGAAACGGCCCTTTGAGGAGAAGAACAGGAAAAGTGAATTACAGAAAACAAGACAGAAATCTTTCCGGCAGACGCAATGTATCCGCAAGCGAACCGGAAAGCGAAACGGCGATACGTTTCGGAAAGAACAGGACTTCGACCCGCTCCGCTTCCGGCGGAACGGGTACGTCCATGCAGGCAGACGCCCGGACGGAACGCAAACGTTCCTCCCGGGACATTCCGTCCGCCGCGAATCCGAGGGGGGAATATCGCGACGAACGCAGGACCGGCGCGCGCCGAAGCGCGCAGACAGGCGACGAGGGAGAAAACGCCGAGAGGCGCGTCCGGGGCATAAAGAGGAAAAAGCCGGTAAAAATTCTCTTTCTCGGCGGCGTGGGCGAAATCGGCAAGAACATGACCGCCCTCGAATACGGCAACGACATCATCATCATCGACGCGGGGCTCACGTTCCCCAACAACGAGGACATGCCCGGCATCGATCTCGTCGTGCCCGATATTTCTTACCTGGTGCAGAACAGGGATAAGGTGCGCGGCATTCTTCTGACGCACGGCCACGAGGACCATATCGGCGGCATTCCCTATCTGCTTCGCGAGCTCAATCCCGGTACGCCCGTGTACGGCACGAAACTCACGTTGATGCTCGCCGACAACAAGATTCAGGAGCATCATATCCAGAGCGTCACCGAGCGGGTAGTCAAACCGGGCGACAGGGTAAAGCTGGGCGTTTTTGAAGTGGAATTCATCAATGTCAACCATTCCATTTCGGGCGCGGTGGCATTGGCGATCCGCACGCCCTGCGGCCTCGTGTACCACAGCGGCGATTTCAAAATCGACCTGACTCCCGTCGCGGGCGAGCCCATCGACCTCAAACGCATCGCCGAGCTGGGCAAAGAGGGCGTGTTGCTGTATATGGGCGAATCGACGAATATCGAACGCCTCGGCTATACGATGAGCGAAACGGTCGTCGGCACCACGCTCGATCATCTCTTTTCGGAAAACATGAACAGGCGGCTGATCATCGCCACCTTTGCCTCCAACGTGCACCGTTTGCAGCAAATCATCGACCTCGCCGTGAAATACCGCCGCAAAGTGGCGCTTTCGGGGCGGAGCATGTTCAAGGTCGTAGATGCGGCGGTGAAGATAGGCGAGCTCAAAATACCCGAGGGCGTGCTCATCGAAGTGGAACGCAGCAAAAATCTGTTCGACGGAGAACTGGTCATCGTTTCCACGGGCACGCAGGGCGAGCCGATGAGCGCCCTTACGCGCATGGCGTCGGGGGATTTCAATAAGGTCACGATAGGGCCGAACGACACCATCATCATTTCGGCGACGCCCATTCCCGGAAACGAAAAAATGGTGTACCGCGTCATCAACAACCTCTATAAAAAGGGCGCCAACGTGGTATACGAAAGTCTCGAAAAGATACACGTTTCCGGCCATGCCTGTCAGGAGGAGCATAAAATTTTACACAATCTCCTCAATCCGCGCTTTTTCATTCCCGTGCACGGGGAGTACCGCCATCTGAAGCGGCACGCCCTGCTCGCGGAGGAGCTGGGGATGCCGGAGCGCAACATTCTCATCACCGAAATCGGGAATTGCGTGGAACTGACGGACGACAGTATCCGTTTGGGGGAAAATTTCCCCGCGGGTACCCGCCTCATCGACGGGGACGGCTTCGAGGATTACGGCACCAGCGAAGTGATGAAGGACAGGCTCCGCATGTCGGCGGAGGGCATCTTCGCCATTTTTCTCGCTGTGACGGGCAATTATGTCATCAACGACCCCATCATCGAAAGCCGGGGCTATGTCTTTGCCGGCAATCGCGACGAGGATAAGGAGATCCGTTCCGTCGTTCAGAAGGCGGTGGAACAGTACGATTACGAGAACGGAAACAAGGACGAGCTCGCCGCCGTCGTAAAGAAGGCGCTGAAAAATCACATTTTCAAAAAGACCAAGCAATCTCCGCTCATCGTCGTTTCCGTTCTGGAAGTCTGAGCGCACGGCGGAGAAGGCCATGAAGTACGCGGCGTCTCTCGTTCGCTCCCACGTCGGCGGCCGCATAGCGGAGCTCCGTGCGGAAGCACTTTCCCGCGGGATTCCCGTCGTCGACGACGAAACGTTGAATTTTCTCATTCTCATGCTCTCTGCCGCGCGTCCCGCCCGCATTCTGGAAATCGGGACGGCGGTCGGGCTGTCGGCCGCGGCGATGCTCTCGCACTGTCCGCAGGCGCACCTCACCACCATCGAGCTCGAGGAGGAGCTGTGGCGGGAAGCGAAGCGCAACCTTGGGGAGCTCGGTTTTTCGGGGCGTTCCACCTGTCATCTCGGCGACGCGGGAGAAATTTTGCCCATGATGGAGGGGCCTTTCGATTTTATTTTTCTCGACGGGCCCAAAGCGCAATACGAAAGATATCTGCCCGACCTCAAAAGGCTTCTGCCTTCGGGCGGCGTCCTGTTCGCGGACGATGTGCTTTTATACGGCTGGGTGAGCGGCGAAAAGCCGACCCCGCCCAAACGCCGTTCCATCGTCGGGAAGATACGCGGTTATCTCGCGGCGGTTACAGCCGATCCCGAGCTCGTCACCTCCGTGTTGGACGTCGGAGACGGCGTGGCGCTTTCCGTGCGCATTGAGAGGAATCAAACATGAAAACGGAGCTTCTTGCCCCTGCGGGCAATCCGTCCAAATTGGATACGGCGCTGTATTTCGGCGCGGACGCCGTGTATGTCGGCGGCAAGCAATTTTCCCTTCGCTCGTTTGCGGATAACTTTTCCGGGGACGAGCTGAAAGCCGCGGTCGAAAAAGTGCACGCGGCGGGGAAAAAACTGTACGTCGCCGTCAATATTTTTGCCCGGAACGCAGACCTGTCGGCGCTTGCCGACGGTTTCCGTTTTTTGGAGGCGATCGGGGCGGACGGGGCAATCGTCAGCGATCCGGGCGCCGTATATGCCGCCAAAAGGGCCGCGCCGGGGCTTTCGCTGCACCTCTCCACGCAGGCGAATACCACCAACAAATATGCGGTAAAATTCTGGTCGGATGAGGGGATTTCCCGCGTGATTCTCGCGCGGGAGCTGTCGGTAAAGGAAATTTCCGAAATCAAGGCATTCGTTCCCCAAACGGAAATCGAAGTTTTTGTGCACGGGGCGATGTGCATTTCTTACAGCGGGCGCTGTCTTTTGTCCGATTATCTGGACGGCAGGCCCTCCAATCGCGGGGCGTGCGTACAGGCGTGCCGCCGTTCGTACGGGCTGGTCGCCCTCTCCCCGGACGGCGCCGAAACCCTTCTTCCCGCAGAGGAGGACGCCCGGGGGACGTATATTCTCAACAGCAAGGACCTCAATTTGCTCGCGCACCTTTCGGGGCTGGAGCGGGCGGGTGTCGATTCCTTCAAAATCGAAGGCAGGATGAAGAGCGAATATTATCTCGCCACCGTCGTCAATGCCTATCGCCGCGCGATGGACGGGGTAAGTTTCGGGGAGCTCGCCTCCGAGCTCGACGACGTGGCGCACCGCGATTACACCGAGGCGTACGCGTTCGGGAAAAATTCGGAGACCGTGCAATACAAAAACAGTCAGACGAAGGGAAACTGCGTTTACGTCGCCGACGTTTCGGGCTCGGAAGGCGGTTTCGTTTTCGTCGAAATGCGCAACCGCTTTCGGGCGGGGGACGTTTTGGAGGTGCTCTCTCCCGGGCAATACTTCGGAAAGAGCTTTTCCGCAGACGTCATTTTCGATTCGTCGGGGGCGCGCACGGAAGATGCGAAGCTCGTGCTCGGCAAATACAAAATCGCCTGTCCGTATCCGCTTGCCAAGGGGGATATCCTGCGTCGGAGACGGGCATAGAAAAAATCTCTTTCCGCAATCTTTGTTTTTTTCGGGAAAATTTCTTCCTGCATTTGACTATATTTCCAAAAAAGCTATAATAAATAGCGAAATTTCCGTTTTTACTCCCTCCGAAAGGGGAAAAATCATATTGCCATGAAAAAGATACTCATGATTGCGACGGGCGGGACCATCGCCTCCCGGGGCGGAGAAGAAGGGCTGGAACCGGGCCTTACGCCCGAGGAGCTCCTCTCCCGTATTCCCGAAATCCGGGAATTCTGTAAACCCGATTCCGTCCAGATTTTCAACATCGACAGCACCAATATCACGCCGGAGCACTGGATCCGGATCGCGCGGACGATCGAGGAGCGATATGAAGATTACGACGGCTTTGTCGTCTGCCACGGCACGGACACGATGGCTTATACGGCGGCCGTACTCTCGTATATGGTGCAGCATTCTCCCAAGCCCGTCGTGCTGACGGGTTCGCAGAAGCCCATCGACAAAGAGGATACAGACGGGAGGATCAACCTGCGCGACAGCTTCCTGTATGCGGCTTCCGAAAAGGCGTCCGACGTCGTGATCGTCTTTCAGGGAAAAGTCATCGCGGGCACCCGCGCCAAGAAGATCCGCACCAAGAGTTTCAACGCTTTCGACAGCGTGGATTTTCCCGAGCTCGCGCGCATACGCGACGGAAAAATCCTCTCTTATATCGTCTCGCCCAAACGGGACAAACCGGAGTTTTTCTTAAAGCTCAACCGCAAAGTGGGGGTCATCAGTCTCACGCCCGGCATGGACAGCCAGCTTCTGGACGTATGTTTCCGCTTAAACGATGCGGTGGTGCTTTCCGGCTACGGCACGGGCGGCATTCCGGAGGGGGAATATTACGGCTTTTACGACGTTATCGAAAAGTGGCAGGACAAGGGAAAAACGCTGGTAATCACCACCCAGGTACAAAGCGAGGGCAGCGACATGAGCATCTATCGGGTAGGTCGGGGGCTTAAAAAGCGATTTTCTCTGCTCGAAAGCTACGATATGACTTACGAAAGCATTCTCGCCAAGCTCATGTGGATTTTAGGACAGACGAACGAGCCGGGAAAGATCCGGGAACTGTTTTACAAGAGCATCAATTACGACCTCATCGGCTGAAAGACAAAGGAGAAATCGGCAATGGAAGAATTTACGACATTCGGCGAACTCAAATACGAGCGTCCCGATTTTGAAAAGGTCAAATCCTTTTATGCGGGCGTCACGAAAAAATTGAAAAACGCAAAAGATTATGCCGCCGTCAAGGCGTGTATGCAGGAAGAAGAGGTGTTTGTAAGACGCCTTTCCACAATGGTGAACATCGCCTATATCCGCCATACGATAGACACGGCGGACAAGTTTTACGAGGAGGAGGACAAATACTGCAACCGCTGTTATCCGGAGGCGATGCCGTATATGCAGGCCTTCAACTTCGCCCTTCTCGAAAGTCCCTTCCGCAAGGAGATAGACGGGGAATACGGGGAATTTTTCCTGAAAAACATCAAACTCGCCGCGGACAGCTTTTCCGAGAAAAACATCGCCCTCATGCAGGAGGAGAGCAACCTCGTCGACCGCTATCAGAAAATCATGGCTTCCTGCCGCATACCGTTTGCGGGAGAGGAATGCAACCTTTACGGCATCAAAAAATATTTTTCTTCCCCCGACCGTGCGGTGCGCAGAGAGGCATGGAAGAAATATTCGGAATTTTTCGCCGCGCACGAAAAGGAGATGGAGGAAATTTTTGACCGGCTCGTGAAGATCCGCAACGAGATGGGGAGAAACATGGGCTTTGAAAATTTCGTCCCGCTCGGCTATATGCAGCAGGGACGGCTGGACTACGGAAAGGAGCAGGTCGCCGCTTTCCGCAAACAGGTGAAAGAGGTCCTCGTTCCCTTCTGCGAAAAACTGTATAAGGCGCAGGCGAAGCGGCTGAAAATCGATAAAGTCATGTGCTACGACGAAGAAGCGATCTTCCCGGACGGCAACGCCGTTCCCGTCGGCGACCGGGCGTATCTCGTGGAACAGGCGAAAAAGATGTATCACGAGATGAGCCCCGAAACGGGGGAATTTATCGATTTCATGCTCGAACACGAGCTCATGGATCTCGACAATAAGCCCAATAAGGCATCGACGGGATATATGGATGCGCTCGAAGATTACAAGGCGCCCTTCGTGTTTTCCTGTTTCAACGGCACGACGGGGGACGTGGACGTACTGACGCACGAGATGGGGCACGCGTTTGCGGGGTATATGGCGATGCGCGCCCAGCCCCTTTCCGCGCAGTGGAACGAATCGACGGACATCGCGGAGATCCATTCCATGTCCATGGAGCAATTCGCCTATCCGTATGCGGAATTGTTTTTCGGGGAAAAGGCGGACAAATACCGCTTCCAGCATTTGCAGGAGGCGCTCACCTTCGTGCCTTTCGGCGTGGCGGTGGACGAATTTCAGCATATCGTCTACGAAAATCCCGGTTTGACGCCCGCACAGCGGACGGCGGAATGGCACAAACTCGAAAAGATCTATATGCCGTGGCGGGATTACGACGGGGACGAATTTTTCGGCAAAGGGGGATGGTGGTATCATAAAATCCACATTTTCCATTATCCCTTCTACTATATCAACTATACCCTCACGACGATGGGGGCCATGGAATTCAAGAAGAAGCTGGCGGAGGACCCCGAAAGCTGCAAAAAGGACTACCTCGTCCTCTGCAGGACGGGCGGTTCGCTCGGATATCTCGACACCCTGCGCGCGGCGAATCTGTCCGTTCCCTTCGAGGAGGGCAGCGTAAGGCGGGCGACGGAATATGCCATGGAGATCTTAGAAAAACAAATGCAAAAACAAGGAGTGCTGAAATGAGAACTTCACAACTGAAAAAATATGCAAAACTGATAGCAAAAACCGGCCTCAACGTCAAAAAGGGCCAGACGGTATTCATTCAGGCGGGGCTGGATCAGCCGCAATTCGTGACCATGGTCGCGGAGGAATGTTACAAGGCGGGCGCCAAGTCCGTATACGTCGATTGGAGCTATCAGCCGCTCGGAAAAATAAACGCCGTCTATCGCAGCCTGGAAACGCTCTCCACGCTCACGCCCTGGGACAGGGCAAAGTGGGAATATAAGGCCGAGGATTTTTCCTGCCGGCTGTTCATCGAGTCGGAGGACCCGGACGGCATGGCGGGCGTCGATCAGGAGAAGATGAGCAAGGCGAGGCGGGCGCAGTACCCGCAGCTCAAACCCTTCCGCGACGCCATCGAAAACAGGCATCAGTGGTGCATCGCCGCCGTTCCGGGCGAGGCCTGGGCGAAGAAGGTATTTCCCGATTTGCCCCCGAAAAAGGCGGTGGAAAAGATGTGGCAGGTCATTCTCTACACCTCCCGCGCGGACGGCAAAAATCCCGTGAAGGACTGGAAGGAGCACAATGCCGACCTCAAAGCCCGCTGCGAATATCTCAATTCCCTGGGGCTGAAATATCTCGAATACAAAAGCGCCACCGGCACCGACCTGAAAGTGGAGCTCAACGAGGACGGGATTTTTGCGGGCGGCGAGGAAAAGACCCTGAAAGGCAGGGCGTTCAATCCCAACATTCCCAGCGAGGAGGTGTTCACCTCCCCGAAGGCGGGCGCTGCGGAGGGGATCGTATACGCGACCAAGCCGCTCTCCTATCAGGGGCAGCTCATCGAAAACTTTTCCGTGCGCTTTGGTGGCGGCAGAGTGACGGAGGTGAAAGCGGAGAAGGGCGAGGAGCTCCTCAGGCAGATGGTGTCCATGGACGAGGGTGCCTCGATGCTCGGCGAATGCGCGCTCATTCCCTACGATTCTCCCATCAACAATTCGGGCGTGCTTTTCTACAATACGCTGTTCGACGAAAACGCAAGCTGTCATCTGGCGCTCGGCCACGGCTTCAACGAATGCCTCAAAGGGTATGAGAATTATACCAACGAGCAGTGCAAGGAGCGCGGCATCAACGACAGCATGATACACGTCGATTTCATGATAGGCACGAAAGACCTTTCCGTCGTCGGCGTAAAGAGGAACGGCGAGCGGGTGCAGATCTTCCGCGACGGAAACTGGGCTTTTTGAAAAAAGCGCCGGACTGCGTTTGAAAATCGCGGTTCGGCGTTATAAATAAAAGAGGTGTATTATGACAAAAATCGATATATTTTCCGGTTTTTTGGGCGCGGGTAAAACGACGCTCATCAAAAAGCTCATCAAGGAGGCGTATGCAGGCGAGCAGGTGGTGCTCATCGAAAACGAATTCGGCGAAATCGGCATCGACGGCGGATTTTTGCAGGATGCGGGCATCAATATCACCGAGATGAATTCGGGCTGTATCTGCTGTTCTCTCGTCGGCGACTTTGCCAAGGCGCTGAAAAAGGTTTCCGAGGAATATCATCCCGACCGCATCGTCATCGAGCCTTCCGGCGTGGGGAAGCTCAGCGACGTCATCAAAGCGGTTGCGGGGGCAAATCTCGAAAACGCTTCTCTCAATGCGTTCTGCACGGTCGTGGACGCCAATAAGTGTAAGCTGTACATGAAAAATTTCGGCGAATTTTTCGACGACCAGGTGGAGAGTGCCGGCTGTATCGTGCTGTCCCATACGGACGGCATTTCCGAGGACAAGCTCGCGGCCTGCGTCGCCATGCTCCGTGAACACAACCCTTCCGCCGTGTTCGTGACGGCCTCCTGGGACAGCCTTTCGGGCAAGGATATCCTCGCCGCCATGGAACGCAAGGACTCTTTGGATGCGGAACTCGAGCGTCTGCGCAAGGAGTACGAGGAAGAGGAGGAGCACGGAGAACATCACCATCACGAGCATCATCACGGCCATGACGACGATGGCGATGAATGCGGCTGCGGGCACGATCATCACGAACATCACCACGACCATGACGGCGAATGCTGCCACCACGACCATCACGGGCATCACCACGCGGACGAAGTGTTTACCAGCTGGGGCGTGGAGACGACCCGCCGTTTCGGAGAAGAGGAGCTGAAAACGGCTCTGGAATCGCTCATGGACGAAAAGAAATACGGCACGGTGCTCCGCGCAAAGGGGATCGTTCCCGGAGAGGGAGAGTGGCTGCATTTCGATTATGTCCCCGGGGAGCCGGACGTGCGCCGCGGCAGCGCGTCGGTCACGGGCAGGCTGTGCGTCATCGGATGCGACCTGAACGAAGACGCCCTGAAGGCGCTGTTTAAGGCGTGAGGAGAGAAACGGCGATGAAGACATGGCAAGCGCCCGAGGAAACGCCCGTATACCTCTTTCTCGGTTTTCTGGAATCGGGCAAGACAAAATTCATTCAGGAGACGCTGGAGGACAAACGGTTCGATTCGGGCGAAAATACCCTTTTGATCGTCGCGGAGGAGGGGGAAGAAGAATACGACCCCTCCCGCTTTCGCGTCAAGGGCGTCGCCGTCGAAGTTCTGGAGGGCAAAGGGGAGCTCACGCAGGAAAATCTTACCGCTTTGCAGGAAAAGCACAGGGCGGAGAGGGTGCTGGTGGAATACAACGGCATGTGGATGCTCGACGACTTTTACGAGGCGATGCCGGAGGGCTGGATGCTCTCGCAGGTGATGACCTTTTTCGATTCCTCCACGTTTCTCAGCTACAACGCAAACATGCGCCAGCTGACGTACGACAAAGTACAGGGGACACAGATGGTCGTGTTCAACCGCTTTCCCGCGGCGGCGGACAAAATGGAATATCATAAGATTATCCGCGGCATCACCCGCCGCGCGGACATCGTTTACGAACGCGCGGACGGCAAAGCGGAATTCGACGACATCGAGGACCCGCTGCCTTTCGACGTCAATGCCCCCGTCATCGAAATAGAGGACAGAGACTACGCCTTCTTTTACCGGGACCTTTCCGAAAATATGAAAGACTATATCGGCAAGACGGTGAAATTCAGGGGGCTGGTGGCGACGGACAAGCGTCTGCCGCCCGATAACATCGTCGTCGGGCGGCATATCATGACCTGTTGCGAGGCGGATATCCAATACAGCGGGCTCGCCTGTATTCTGCCCCGTCCGATGGGGCTGAAAACACGGGATTGGATTTTGGTTACCGCAAAAATCGAGTTGATGAAACATACGATTTATCGCGGCAAAGGCCCCGTTCTCGTCGCGACGGAAGCGGAAAAGTGCGATCCGCCCCTCGAACAGCTGACGACTTTTTATTGAGGAAAAATGATACGGAACAGAAATCGGCGGCGCGCCGCTTTGCGGCTGACTGCCGGTTTTCTTTTTCGTCCGGTCATGCTGCGCATGACGGCTCCCTTTATGCAAAGGAGCCTTGGGAAAATCGGCTCGCAGTCCGCTTCCCCTTACACAAGGAGGACGCCTCTAAGCCTCCCCTTTTTGTTAAAGGGGAGGTGGCACGAAGTGCCGGAAGGGATAAGCCACCCCGATTTGTTCGTTTAAGTAGGGTGAAACGTATATAAGGGCAAACAATCCCTCAGTCTGCCTGTGGCAGACAGCTCCCTTTACACAAAGGAGCCTTGGACGAAACGTTTAATCCCCCTCCTTGTACAAGGCAGGAAACACCGCAAGCGCTTCCTGTGTAAGACAAAAAGTCCCGCAAGCAAGCCCCCCTTGTGTAAAGGGGGGAAATATAGAATAAAAATGCGCTTTTGCAAAAAGATTTTCAAAAAATACGCACTCGGGGGTTGTATGTTTGAGAAAATAGCCAAGAAAAAATTCAAAAAAATCATCCTTTTCAAATATACGTTTCAGCTGATTTTAGTCCATTTTATTTTGGGGACAATTGGTTCAATTATTATCTTCGTTGAAGAGTGGATTCGGTTGGGATGGGAAGGGGCAATACAAAGTTTTTTTGTTGAATTTCCGGCCTATTTGCTCGGATATGCAATTAGTCTTTTTTGTGGACTTGCAAATATTTTATCCGTGATACCCTATTGCAAGTTGATTGCAGATTGTATAAAGGGAGGGGAAGAGGAGCGGATTATCACCGTAGAATTTTTATGGCCCAATTATGAGTTGCAGACAATTCGTGAAAGTAAGCGTTTTATGTGCGATACGTTTTCCAGAAAGAAAAACGCCGAATTGCTGTTATATGACGAAAACAAAAATAAATATCGCTTTTATTGGAATGAAAATTACGGGGAGCTGGACGAAAAAACGCTGACGGAAAAAAAGATTGAAAATACGTTACTTCAAGCATTCCAAAATCATCTTTTCCTGTGAACAGGCAGAGAGAAGAGGGGCGTTTCGGAAAAAACGCCCGAAAATTAATTATTTATGCGCCCATAAAAAATATTGCAGAGTGCAATGCTCTGCAATATTTTTATAATACAAATTCGGTTTTTCAGCCGACGATGAAATTGACGAGCCGCCCGGGAACGACGATGCACTTTTTCACGTTTTTCCCTTCCAGCAGGGGGGCAATCTCGGGATTTGCGCGCGCGGCGGCCTCGATATCCTCCCGCGCGGTATCCTTCGCCACCATCATGCGGGCGCGGATCTTGCTGTTGATTTGTACGGCGTATTCCGTTTCGTCCCTGACGAGCGCCTTTTCATCCGCGACGGGATATTTTTCCGAAAACACCGATTCCTTATGCCCCAAAATTTCCCAAAGCTCCTCCGAGAAATGGGGGGCGAAGGGGGCGAACAGGCGGACGAGGTCGTCCGTGCATTCTTTCAGGAATTTCTCGCTCTTGTTTTCGAGCGATTCATATTTTACCAGCGCGCTCACGTATTCCATCAGTCTGGCGACGGAAGTATTGAAAGAAAAGGCTTCGAGGTCGCGGGAAATGTTTTTCGCCGCATAATTTCGGGCGTAATTGAGTTCCTTTTCCGCCTCGCCCGAGATGTTTTCTCCCGCGCCTCTGAGCGCCGCAACTCTGCGGACCAGCCGCTCCGTCCGCTCCGCGAATTTCGCCACCGAGCGGATCCCGTCGTCGTTCCACGGCCCGCCTTCCGTATAGCTGAAACCGAACATGAGATAGAGGCGGAAGATATCCGAGCCGTATTCGTCGATATATTTGTCGGGCGAAACCACATTCCCTTTGGATTTGGACATGCGGTTGCCGTCCGGCCCGAGAATGACGCCCTGGTGCACGAGCCGTTTGAAAGGCTCGTCGAAATCGAGATATCCCATGTCGCGCAGGGCCTTGGTGATAAAGCGGGCATAGAGGAGATGCATGCAGGCGTGTTCGGCGCCGCCGACGTATACGTCCACGGGGAGCATTTTGTCGACGACTTCTTTCGAGAATGCCTGTTTGTCGTTATGCGCGTCGGGATAGCGGAGATAGTACCAGCTGGAGCATACGAAGGTGTCCAGCGTATCGGGGTCGCGCCGCGCCTTTCCGCCGCATTGAGGGCAAGTGCAGTTCATGAATTTTTCGCAGGAAGCGAGCGGGGATTGCCCCGTGGGGCGAAATTCCACGTCATAGGGGAGCTTTACGGGCAGATCTTTCTCGGGAACGGGCACCACGCCGCATTTTTCGCAGTGAATCATCGGAATGGGCGCGCCCCAATACCGCTGGCGGGACACCGACCAGTCGCGCAGCCTGTAATTGATCTTTTTGTGTCCTTTTCCGAGTTTGCTCAGGCGCACGGCGACGGCGTTCCGCGCTTCGTCGCCCGAAAGCCCGTCAAACTTCCCGCTGTTGACGAGTATGCCGTCCTCGCAGAAGGGGAGCTGCGTTTCGCCGCCCTTTTTCTGAATGACCTGGGTCACGGGCAAATTGTATTTTTTCGCGAAAGCATAATCCCGTTCGTCGTGGGCGGGAACCGCCATCACTGCGCCCGTCCCGTAGGAATAGAGCACATAGTCGGCAAGCCAGACGGGCACTTTTTTGCCCGTGAGGGGATGTGTCGCATAGGCGCCCGTGAATACGCCCGTTTTTTCGCGGGCGGTGGAAAGCCTGTCGATGTCGTTGGCTTCGGCGGCGTAGGCGACATATTTATCCATTTCCGCCGCGCGTTCGGGGTGGGCCTTTTTCAGCGTTTCGGTCAGGGGATGTTCGGGGGCGAGGACGATGTATTCCACGCCCATGAGGGTATCGGGGCGGGTGGTGAACACGGTGATGACGTCTCCCGTCTCGCACTCGAAATTTATCTCGCAGCCCGTCGATTTTCCTATCCAATTGCGCTGCATCAGCTTGGTCTTTTCCGGCCAGTCGATCGTATTCAGTCCGTCGAGAAGTTCTTCGGCGTATTCGGTGATGCGCAAAAACCATTGGGTCATGTTTTTGCGGAGGACGGTGGTGCCGCAGCGTTCGCACTTTCCCTCCGTCACCTGTTCGTTGGCGAGCACCGTCTCACAGGAAGGACACCAGTTGACGAGCGCCTCCTTGCGGTAGGCGAGCCCCTTTTTATAGAGCTGCAAAAAGAGCCACTGCGTCCATTTGTAGTAATCCTCGTCGCAGGTCTTTACCTCCGCCGACCAATCGAACATGGCGCCCATGCTGCGAAGCTGGCGTTCCATCGTCTCGATGTTCTTTTCGGTGGAGTCCTTGGGGTGGATGCCCGTCTTGATGGCATAATTCTCCGCGGGCAGGCCGAAGGCGTCGAAGCCCATGGGCTGAAATACTTCATAGCCCTGCATCTTCTTGAAGCGGGCATAGGAATCGGTGGGGCCGTAGTTGTACCAATGCCCCACGTGCAGTTTGGCGCCGGAAGGGTAAGAGAACATTTCCAGCACATACCATTTTTTGTCGATATTTTTTCTGTTGAAATTGTTCTGTCTGGATTTCTCCCATCTCGCCTGCCATTTGCTTTCCACCGACTGCATGTCCATCATCCGATCAACCTCCGGGGCGCGCCGTCCGCCGCGCCCGATGTATTGAAAATCTTTCCTATTTGTATATTATAGACGGTTTCCGCCTTTAAGTCAAGCGAATAGACGTCGGGGAAAAAGAGCTTGAGGGAATTTTTGCTTCCGGGATAAATAATTCCGCGGCTGCGGCATACAATAATGATGTGGAACAGATAACGGTTACGCAAAGCGGCGCTTCCAGCCCGTATATGTCTTACCTTTACGGCAAAGTGAGGGACAGATTCTCCTTTCTCCCCGCCGACTGCGGGCTGGAAAACGACGGAGACAGAACGACGCTCGTGTTTCGCTCCGAGAAGAAATATTGCCCGTATATCCGCAAATACGCGGAAGAAAACATCGCCGACGTCATCGCCGTCGGCTATAAATACCGTTTTTTCGACAAGACGCTCTTTTTGCCCCTTCTGGATGCGGCGGGCCGCGATATTCTCCTCACCGCGCTCGTCGCGGCGGACTATCCCGAGGACAGGGAATATATCCGGCGCAAGCTGAAGGGGACGGGAGAATACTGCATCGACGGCGTTTTCAACTTCCGCCTGCGCGAGCTTCGGGTGCGCTGGAAGGGGATCGCGGAATATATCCCTTCCGAGTTTGCCTCCGCCTCGCTGAACAGCTTTCTCGAATTTTTGATCGGAGAAAGCCGAGGCAAAGTGTTTTTGAAGGACGGAAAGCTCTACGACGAGGACTACCGCATGCTCAACCGCAGTTCTCTCATCGGGCGGCCCACGCCCGTGCGGGAAATTCTTCTGAGCGGCGCGGACAATGTCTATTGTTTCGGCGCGCCCGATTCCGTCACTTCGGCATTCCTGAAAAAATATTACGGAGAAAAGGTCGTTTTCTGCTGAAAACGGTTGACAAACTCCTCCCGAACGGTTAAAATATACAATACAGAGACAAGTAGCGCCGCAAAACCGCGTTTTCAGAGAGTCCGCCCTTCGGCTGTGAGGCGGATGACCGGGGCGGATCGCGAAACCGCTTTGTGCCCGCGGCCCGCGGGCAATGACAACCGAACATCAAAGGCGGTCAAAGCACATTTGACAATTAAGGTGGAACCGCGCAAACGAGTAATTGCGTCCTTAAATTTCGTCCGGAAGGCGGAGTTTAAGGATTTTTTTGTCATCTTGCGAAATACGCAGTCATCCATCGGGAAACCGATGTAAAACGGATACGAAATACGGAGGATTTTTTATGGAAGTCATTTTGAAGAACGGGGACAAGATGTCCCTGGCGGAAGGCAGCACCTGTATGCAGGCTGCCTCGGCGATTTCCGAGGGACTTGCGCGGAGCGCCGTATGCGCGAAGGTGAACGGCAGGGAGGTCGACCTTTCCCACGTTCTTTCCGACGGGGACGCGCTGGAAATCGTCACGCTCAAAGACAAAGAGGGGCTGCACGTCTATCGGCACACCTGCGCGCACGTCCTCGCGCAGGCGCTGAAAACCATCTATCCTACCTGCAAGCTCGCCATCGGGCCCGTCATCGAAAACGGATTTTATTACGATATCGATTTCGTAACGCCCATCACCAAAGACGACCTGGCGAAAATAGAGGCGGAGATGCAGAAGATCATCAAGAGCAATCTGCCCGTCGAGCGGTTCACGCTGCCGAGGAAAGAGGCGATCGAGCTCATGAAGAGCTACGACGAAAAATATAAGGTGGAGCTCATCGAGGACCTTCCCGAAGGGGAGGAAATTTCCTTCTACAAACAGGGGAATTTTACCGATCTCTGCCGCGGCCCGCACCTTCCGTCCACGGGAAAAATCAAGGCGTTCCGGCTCACGGGCATCGCGGGCGCCTATTGGAGGGGGGACGAGCACAACAAAATGCTCACCCGCATTTACGGCACCGCTTTCGCCAAAAAGGACGAAATGGAGGCCTATTTCACGATGCTGGAGGAGGCGAAGAAGCGCGACCATACCAAGCTCGGAAAGGAACTCAAGCTCTTTACAATCCTTAATGAGGGGAAGGGTTTTCCCTTCTTTCTGCCGCACGGCATGATCCTCAAAAATACCCTCGTCGACTATTGGCGGCAGATTCACGACCGCGAGGGATACGTCGAGGTTTCCACGCCCATCATCCTCAGCCGGACGCTTTGGGAGACTTCGGGACACTGGGACCATTATAAGGAAAACATGTATACGACGAAGATAGACGGGGAGGATTATGCCATCAAGCCCATGAACTGCCCGGGCGGCATTCTCGTGTACAAGACGGAACCGCACAGCTATAAGGATCTGCCCATCCGCATGGGAGAGCTGGGGCTCGTGCACCGCCACGAAAAATCGGGTCAGCTCCACGGGCTTTTCCGCGTCCGCTGTTTCACGCAGGACGATGCGCACATCTTCATGACGCCGGAGCAGATCACCGGAGAAATCAAGGGGGTTGTCCGCCTCATCAACGAGGTATATACGCTGTTCGGATTCAAATATCACGTCGAACTCTCCACCCGGCCCGACAACAGTATGGGCAGCGACGAGGATTGGAACAACGCCACCGAGGCGCTCCGCCACGCGCTGGACGAAATGGAGACAGAGTATACGGTAAACGAGGGGGACGGCGCTTTTTACGGGCCGAAGATCGATTTCCACCTCGAGGATTCCATCGGCCGCACCTGGCAGTGCGGCACCGTTCAGCTGGATTTCCAGCTCCCGCAGCGATTTGAAATGGAATACGTCGGCGAGGACGGACAGAAGCACCGTCCCATCATGGTGCATCGCGTCGTGTTCGGCTCGATAGAGCGTTTTATCGGCATTCTCATCGAACACTATGCGGGAAAATTCCCCGTCTGGCTCTCTCCCGTGCAGGTCAAAATCCTGCCGATCACCGAAAAACAGCAGGCGTATGCGGAAGAACTGTATGCGAAACTGAAAGCGGAGGGGATCCGCGCGGAGCTCGATTCCCGCAACGAAAAAATCGGCTACAAAATCCGGGAAGCGCAGATGGAAAAGGTACCCTACATGCTCGTCGTAGGCGAAAAGGAGGCCGCCTCCGGTCTGGTTTCCGTCCGCCGCAGGGACAAAGGGGATACGGGCGCCGTCCCCGCCGAAGAATTTATCGCGGAAGTGAAGAAGGAAATTGCGGAAAAAACCGCGTTCTGACGGGAGAGACGCTGCATGAAAATTTCTACGGAAATCAGTTCGTTCCGCTCCTGGGGCGGAAATCGGGAAATTTTGCGCCTGCTGAAAGACAGCGGGTTTGACGCCTACGATTTTTCCATGTTCCGCGGAGACAAAGACCGGATCGTCGACGATTCGCACTATATCCGCGAAGCGGAATCCCTGCGGGAATACGCCGCGTCTCTCGGCATTGTCTGCAACCAGTCGCACGCGCCTTTTCCGACGGCGCTTCCCGGCGACGATGCTTTCAATGCCGCAATGTTCGACGAAATCGTGCGGGCAATCGAAGTAAGCGGCGCGCTCGGAGCAAAAGTGTGCGTCGTGCATCCCTGTAACTATTATACGGCGGAGCAGAATGCCGGGCTGTATACCCGGTTCGAGCCGTTTGCACGCCGCGCGGGCGTTAAAATCGGCGTGGAAAACATGTGGAACTGGAAAGAAGGGGAAACGCATGCCTGCGCGGCCGCCTGTTCGGAGCACGGCGATTTTCTCCGTCACCTCACCCTGCTGCCCGAGGACGTATTCGTCGCCTGCCTGGATATCGGCCATGCCGAAATGGCGGGGCTGAACACTTCCGCCGTGCAGATGATCGAAACGCTCGGCGGCCGTTTGCAGGCGATTCACCTTCACGATAACGACCGCGTGCACGACAATCACGAATTGCCGTACAGCCGCAACATTTCTTTCGGTCCCGTCATCGGGGCGCTGAAAAAAATCGGCTATCGGGGGGATATCACGCTGGAGGCGAGCAGTTTTCCGCCGCGTTTTCCCGCGGCGCTGTATCCTGCCGTGGCCCGGCTCATGGCGGGGGTGGCCGACAGCTTCCGGACGGCCCTGGCGGAACAAAAAGCATAAAATTCCGCAATTTTTCCGAAAAAATCTTCCGAAAAATGCTTGACAAAAGGGATGCTTCTTTGCTATACTTAAAAAGCTAAGCAGAAGCGAACCTTCTCGCCGCGCGGTAACGGATCGGCGCGGCTCGATATTCGGGATAATCCGACGAAGTTATTTCGGGTTTATAACGGGTCGCTTGTGCTTTGGCGGCCCGTTTTATTATTTCGTGAGGTACACTGCCATTAAAGATCGTTATCAGGTGAACGGAGAGATCCGTGACAGGGAAATCAGGGTAATCGCCGCAAACGGCGACATGCTGGGAATCATGAGCGCCTCGGAGGCGCTTCGGCTCGCGGAGGAGGAGAATCTCGACCTCGTAAAAATTTCTCCGGGCGCCGTGCCGCCCGTCTGCAAGATTATGGACTACGGGAAGTTCAAGTTCGAGCAGGCCAAGCGCGAGAAGGAAAACCGTAAAAATCAGAAGGTGATGGAGCTGAAAGAAATCTATCTTTCCATGACCATCGACGTGGGGGATTTGAACGTAAAGGCCAAAAAAGCCATCGAATTTCTCACCGAGGGCAACAAGGTAAAGGTATCCATCCGCATGCGCGGCAGGCAGATGGCGCATTCCGCCATGGGCGTGGACGTCATGCGCCGCTTTTTCGACATGATGGACGGAAAGGCGACGATGGACAAGGCCCCCGTCACGGAGGGGCGGAACATTCTCATGATCCTTTCCCCGGCGAAATAAAACGGAAAAAAGACGTGCATTCCGCACGGCCGTCTGCGCCGCGCGGAGGACAAGCAAGAAAAAAATTTCGGAGGATAAACATATGCCTAAACAGAAATCCCACAGCGGAACAAAAAAGCGTTTTTGGCTCACGGGCACCGGAAAGGTCAACAGATCCCACGGCGGCAAGAACCATAAGGCGGAAACCAAGACAAGCAAGAGAAAGAGAACGCTGCGTCAGAGCACGCTCGTCTCCTCGGCCCAGGAAAATACCGTTAAAAGTATGATCCCCTATAAAGACTGAAGAAGGAGGATTTCACCATGCGTATCAAAAGAAGTGTAAACGCGCTCAAAAAGCGCAGAAAGATTCTCAAGCTCGCCAAGGGCTATTTCGGCAACAAGAGCAAGTCGTACCGCATCGCGCGGCAGGCGGTCATGAAGTCCCTCAACTATGCGTATATCGGCAGACGCCGCAGAAAGAGAGATTTCAGAAAGCTGTGGATCGCCAGGATCAATGCCGCGGCAAGGCTCAACGGGCTTTCTTACAGCAAGCTGATGCACGGGCTCGACGTCGCGGGCGTCCATCTCAACAGAAAGATCCTCGCCGATCTCGCCGTCAACGACGCCCCCGCGTTCGCTCAGCTCGCGGAAAAGGCGAAAGCGGCCCTCTGAGGATTTCCCGAAAAGCCTTTTACCGATAAAAGGCTTTTCGTTTTTTCCGAACGATGATTTTGACTTCAAAAAGCAATCCCTTCATCAGGGAGACCGCGGCGCTCAAAGATAAAAAGGGCAGGCGGGAGAGCGGGCTGTTTCTCGTCGAAGGCGCGAAGATGGTCAGGGAATGCATGCGCAGCGGGCTGGAAACGGAAGCGGTCATTCTCGCGGAGAGCTATGCGGGCGAAGAGTTCCCGGACGCCGTGCGCGTATCCGACGAATTGTTCCGTCGTCTGTCCGACGAAAAGTCTCCGCAGGGGATTCTTTGCCGGGTGCGCATTCCGAAGCGCGCGCTTTGCCCGCCCGACGGCAGCTGCCTCCTTTTGGACGGCATTTCCGACCCTGGCAATCTGGGCGCGATTATCCGCACGGCAAACGCGGCGGGATATCGCCAAATCTATTTGGCGGACTGTACCGACCCTTATTCCCCCAAGAGCGTGCGCGCCAGCATGAGCGGCATCTTTTTCACCGAGATATACATCGCCCCGCGGGCGGAGATACTCGGGGCGCTTTCCGGCGTGCCCGTCTTTGCGGCGGATATGGAGGGCGAAAACGTCTTTTCCTTCTCGCCGCCCGAAAAATTTGCGCTCGCCATCGGAAACGAAGCCAACGGAATTTCGGAAGAAGTGCGCCACGAGGCGGAAAAGACCCTCCGCATCCCCATGCGGGCGGAGCAGGAGAGCCTGAACGCGGCCGTCGCGGCGGGAATCGCCATGTATGCATTGAAAAGAGAACAATTTACAGACAATCAGGAGTGAAGGAAATATGTCAGGACACAGCAAATGGCACAATATTCAGGCAAAGAAGGGCAAGGCGGACGCGGCCAGGGGCCGCATTTTCACCAAACTCGGCAGGGAAATCGCCGTCGCGGCGAAGAATAATCCCAATCCCGAGACGAACAGCAAGCTGGCGGATATCATCGCCAAGGCGAAGGCCGCCAACATGCCCAACGACAACATCATGCGCAGCATCAAGAAGGCCGCGGGCGAAATGAGCGGTTCGGATTATAAGGAACTGACCTACGAGGGATACGGCCCCGCGGGTTCCGCCGTCATCATCAAGACGCTGACGGACAACAACAACCGCACGGCCAGCGATATCCGCGCGGTGATGGGCAAGCACGGCGGTTCGATGGGGAACACCGGCTGCGTCTCCTACAATTTTGACAACAAGGGTTACATCGTCGTCGAAAGAACGGTGGAGCTGGACGAGGACACGATGACGGAATACGCGCTGGAAGCGGGGGCGGACGACGTGGTCGCGGGGGACGACGTGTATGAAATTTTCACGGCTCCCGAGACATTTTCGGACGTCCGCAAATATCTCGAGGACAAGAATGCGGAGCTTATGGCCGCCGCGCCCAAGGCGCGCCGCAACGACGAGGAGGAGCCCAAAATCAAATTCGTCCAGGCGGAGGTCGCCATGATCCCGCAGAACAAAATTACCCTTCCCGCCGATAAGGTAAAGACGTTCGAGAACATGCTCGAAGCACTCGAGGACCTCGACGACGTGCAGGAAGTCTATCACAATGTGGACCTTCCGGACGAGGAGGACGAGTAATTTTTTGTATAAGAAAACGACGCCTTTCCGACGTCGTTTTTCTTTGACGGCTACCCCCGTGCGGGCATGAAAAGAAACAGGAAACAGGAGGACGGTTTATGAAAATTGCGGTAATCGGTTCGGGCGCCATGGGGTGTCTGTACGGCGCATATCTCAGCGAAAAGAATCAGGTAATCATGATCGATTCCTATCGTCCGCAGGCGGAGGCGATCGCCCGAAACGGCATCCGCGTCGTCGAAACGGACGGTTCGGAAAAAATTTATAAGGAGCGCGTTTCCGCCTGCCTTTCGGGGGAGTGCCGGGAAGAAGTGGAACTCGTCATCGTGTTCGTCAAAAGCACCGCCACGGAGGCTGCTTTGGAGGAAAACAAGGCGCTTTTCGGCGAATCCACGCTCGTGCTCACCCTCCAGAACGGGGCAGGAAATGACAGAAAGGTGGCGAAATACGTCCGCGCGGAGAATATTCTCGTCGGAACCAGCAAGCACAACGCCGTCAATCTCGGCAACGGCGCTACCCGCCACGGGGGAAGCGGCGCCACCACCATCGGCAGCAACGCGCATTGCCGGGAAGCCGTGGATAAAGTCGCGGCGGTCTTTCGCGAATCGGGCCTGCAAACGGAGACGAGCGACGACATCCAGCGCATCATCTGGAGCAAACTCTTTGTCAATCTTTCGGTGAATGCGTTTACGGCGATCACGGAAACTCCCATCGGCTATCTCGCCCAGAACGCCTACGCCTGGAATTTTGCGAAGCGCCTTATTTACGAGGCCGTCGAGGTCGCGGAGGCGGACGGGACTTATTTCGACAGGCGGGAGGTCCTCGAGATGGTCAGAAAGGTGTGCGTCGACGACGCAAACGGATATTCGTCCATGTACCAGGACAGAAAGCGGCGGATAAAGACGGAGATAGACGCCATCAACGGCGCAGTCGTGGAACAGGCGAAGCTGTACGGCGTCCCCACGCCCTATAACGCGATCATCGTCGATCTCATCCATGCGATCGAGGGCGCATACGACTTGTACGATTGACGCGGGAGGCAAAATCATGGCAACAGACATCGAAAACCCAATCGGAGAAAGCGCCCTCGTGACGACCGAACGGCTTCTCGAGCTCGCGCTGCATTCCGCAAACATCTGCATTTACGTGGTGGATATCGTCAGTCAGCGATATGTACTGTTCAAAAACTCCGAAGCCATTTTCGGCCTGACGGAAAACGAGCTTTTGTCCGATCTCGAAGCGTTCGTTTCCCTGCCGCCGGAGGAATATAAAAGGAGCGTCTCCGAATATTTTTCCCATCCCGGGGACGCCGCGACGATCGACGCCGCCTTCCGCTCGATATTCGAGGGGTATCCGTGCGCCTATTACGCCCGCATGCGCGCCCGCGGAAGCCGCTATAAATGGTGCAAACTGAACGTGACGCCCGTCTTTGAAAACGGGGTCCCCGCCAAGATGGTGGCGTCATTTCGGACGTCAACGACCTGAAAAAGCAGGCGGAGGAGTGGAAACAGCGATCGCGGATCGACTTATTCAGCGGCCTGCTCAATAAGGAGACCGTTCTCGAAAGCATCTCCGCGCGCATCGGAAAAAAGGGCGCCCGCTTTGCGCTTTTGCTCATCGATTTCGACGGCTTCAAAGAGATCAACGACACTTACGGGCACCTCGTCGGCGACGACGTTATCCGCGAATTTTCCCGTATCTTGCGCGCCGCATTTCCCGACGACCTCGTCGGCAGGTTCGGCGGGGACGAATTTATCCTGTTGACAGAGATGCAAACTCTGCGGGATGCGTCCCGCGCGGTGTCCGCGGTGCTCGGCATTTGCGTCCGTCTGCCCGGTCTGCCCGAAATGCGGCTTTCGCAAAGCGTCGGCGCCGTCCTGTTCGAGGGCGGCGGAAGCGATCTCACCCGATTGCTCGGATTGGCGGACAAGGCGCTCTACCGCTCCAAACAGCGGAAGAAAGGTTCGTGTACGGTCATGGACGGCGGGGAAAATTCTCCCGGGCGGGAAATAGAGCTTCCCCCGCCCGAATCCGAATAGACTGCCGCTCTTGTGCGACGCCCCCGGAATTTTTTCCGGGGGCGTCGGATTTTTCGGATTATTTTGTCAAATCCCAGTCTATGGGGGAAATCCCGTGTTCTTTCAGCCAGGCATTCGCCTTGGAAAAATGGCGGCAGCCGAAAAATCCGTTGTAGGCGGAGAGGGGGGAAGGGTGCGCGCATTCGAGAACGAGATGTTTGCCGCAGTCTATGAGCGGCTTTTTGCTTCGCGCATTTCCGCCCCAAAGGATAAATACGACGTGTTCCTTTTCTCGGAAACGAGCCGTATCACGCTGTCCGTAAACCACGCCCAACCGCATTTGGAATGGGAATTTGCCTGGTGCGCGCGCACGGTCAGGGAGGTGTTCATGAGCAAAACGCCTTCCTTCGCCCATTTTGTAAGGTCGCCCGATTCGGGAATATCGCAGCCGATATCGTCTTTCAATTCCTTGAAAATATTTTCGAGGGAGGGCGGTTTTTCCACGCCGTCCCGCACCGAAAAACACAGCCCGTGCGCCTGTCCCTCATTGTGATAGGGGTCCTGTCCGAGCAGTACCGCTTTCAGGTCCCGAAACTGCGTATAGCGGAAGCAGTTGTAAAGATCGTACATGTCCGGGTAAATGACGCGGTGGCGGTATTCGTCTATCAGAAACTGCCGTATTTTCAGATATCGCTCGTCCTTGAACAGGGGGGCCAGCAGCTCGTTCCAATCGCCGAGATCGACCATGATTTTCTCCTTTGCCTTTTATTTTTCCGTTTTACGGGGATTTTGTCCCCTCAAAGCTCCTCGAAGAGAACGGGGAGGGCGGCTTTCAGGTTTTTGAGCGCCTTCTCCCTGTTTTGCAGATACTGCTCCGTCGTGCTTCCGCTGCCCGCCACGTCGGAAATCGCCTTTACCGAATAGACGGGGAGCTGCGCCGCATATGCCGCCTGGACGACCGCCGCGCCCTCCATGTCCCGGATATCCGCCTTCAATTCTTCGGTGAGCAGGCGGTAATCCTCCGGGGAATCGTTGAAACGGTCGGCGGTCCCCAGCCTCTTTTTGGGAAAGGGGGCCTTGAAGGAGGCGAGCTTCAGATAATTTTCTTTATACTCGTCGAGGGTGCCTGTTTTCGTGCCGTTGAGCTGGGTGAGGTCGAAATCGAACTGCACCGCCTCTCTGATCTGATATACGCCGCAAAGCTCCGTACCCTCGTTCAGGCCGCCCGCTACGCCGAAATTGAACAGCTTTTCCGCGTCGAATTTACTTACGGCCAGCTGCGCGCCGAGGGCGGCGTTCACCTTTCCGACACCGCATACGATCACGGTTACGTCCTTGCCGAACGCCCTGCCGACGTACACTTGTTTTCCGCTCACGGTTAGGGAACGGAAAATTTCCGTCTGTTCCAATAAAATTTCCGCTTCGATGTTCATAGCTGCGATAACGCCTGTCATATTCCGATTCAAACTCCTTTTTCTCGCAAGTAAAATTTTTTCGTCCTTATAGTGTAACAGATTTTCGCGAAATATGCAATCGCCTGAATAGGTTTTTTTTGAAATGTAGATAATATCCCATAGAAATTTTCCTTCGGAGGTAAACCCATGAATCCATTTGAAGAAAAACCGCAAAAGGTGGAAAAGAGCTTTCGCAGCTGGAAAAACGTGCTGGTGCGGCCGTACGACAAGAACACGGTAGACCCTTACACCCGCCTGCGCGTCATTCTCATGAACGGCACGGAATTTGAATCGGTGCGCTTCGGGCACAGCTATTCCCGCGCCTGCACTAACAACGACATCCGCCGGGAATTGGCGCTCATCCGCCGCAGCGAACAGTTACAGCAAAAGAGGATCGCTTCCCTGAAACCCATGGACGAAAATATTCTGGAACACACGATCGGTTACGAGCAGCTCGCGGTAGACCTCACCGCAAATCTCGCGCTGGCGGAGAAGAACGATTATGTCCGCCAGCAGCTCAATTTCGCGCTGTTGGAGGATTTCGACCATCTCTATCGCTATGCGGACCTGATGGAGCTGGAAAAGTCGGGCGACCCCGCGCGCCTGGTCGGGGATTATACGGAAATCATGCCGGGGCGGCCCACCGTCGCCGAATACCGCCATCCCTTCGACGACGTAAAATTCAACATCAACAACTTTCTGAACGACCCGCTCACCCGCCTGCACGTCAACATCATCACCGCGGCGGAACAGCAGACGATGAACTACTATATGAACGTCGGAAATCTGTACGTCAGCGAGTTGGGCAGAAGGCTGTTCAACGAAATCGCGATGATAGAAGAACAGCACGTGACGGGTTACGGCTCGCTGAAAGATTCCTCCTGCACGTGGCTGGAAAATCTCGTCATGAACGAGTATACCGAGTGTTATCTTTACTATTCCTGCTACGAGGACGAAACGGACGCCCGCATCAAGAATATCTGGGAACAGCACTATTCGGAGGAGGTCGCACACCTGCACAAGGCCGCGGAGCTCTTGCAGAAATACGAGGGAAAGGTTTGGCAGCAGCTCTTTCCCGAGGGCGGAGCGTTTCCCGAGCCGCTCCGTTTCCGCTCGCAGAAAGACTATGTGCGCGAGGTCCTCAAAAGCGTGCGCATGACCGCCGTCGAGGAGGGCTTCCGGGAGCTCGCCGCCGTGCCCGACAATTTCCGGTACTTCAACTATAACAAGGCGATAAACGGCAACGTCGAAACGGTGGGGACGCACTTCGTCATCAATCGCGCCATTTCCGAGTTCGGCAAAGACTACCGCATCGAAAATGCGCAGCATCCCGTTCCGGCGCTGGCAAAGCGCACCAAGGACAACACGGACGTGGGACGGGTCAAGGACGCGTAAATTCAAAAGCATACCGAAAAACGGGCGCGGGATACTCCGCGCCCTTCTTCACGTCCGCCCCGCGTTCGTCTCCCGGACAAATTCTTCGCTCTTTACCGTCAGTTCCGCCCAGGCGGGCCGAAACCCGCAGGCGATCGCGTTGCGGACGGAAGGGATATTCGACCATGCGGCGCAGTAAAAGGGGACTTTTCCCAGCCTGAAAATCTCTTCCGCGAGAGCGGCGGTCAGGGCGGAAGCGATTCCCTTCCTTCGGTAACAAGGCAGCACGTCCACGCCTATCTGCCACATCTCTTCGCAGTCGGCGGACGCCCCCGCAAGTCCCGCTATCCTGTCCCCGTCCATCGCCGCCGCGGCCGTCATATCCAGCTCCCTGCGCTTTTCGCACAGGGCATTGCTCCATTCGGGCAGATAGAGGGCGTCCAGTTCCCCCCGTTTCAGCAGCTTTATGGGATAGGGACAGGAAGGGCGGGCGAGGGCGGACGGGTCGGGCAGAAAATATTCCGCCATGAAACAGACGCGCAGCCCCTTTGGCCGCAGGGCGTCGTCCAGCGCGTGCAGATTGGGCGTTTCAAAGCAGTGTACGGCGGGATAGCGGCCGATGTAGTCGCGGACGACCTCCTCGAGATCGGGGCGAACGGAAGCCACGACGTTGCCGCCGTAAGAGACCAGGTTGCACGCAAAGGGCAGGGAGAGGTATTTTCTCGCGCGCCCGTCCGGGCGGGAGTATACGACGACGTTTTCGCCCCGCAGGAAATCCTCCGGTCGGCAGTTCATGTCTGCGGCGGATTGCCGCATGGCGATTTTCAGGATCTCATCCCCGGAAAACATATCGGAATTTCTCCTTTTTTCGGAAAGGCCGCCCGCTTCTCCTTGCCGTTTTTGAAAAAATGTGCTATACTGTCATCAGATTTACGGAAAAATCAAAGGCGGATAATTTCCGTTTCCCCGCGGGCCTTTTCCCGGCAGAGGGCGACGACGTGTCCCTCGATTTCAAAATGCGAGAGCCGGACGGGAAGTTCCAGAGAGCGGTAAAAGAGTTTTCCCTTTATATATGACAGCCGCGAAAAGGCGTCGGCAAGCGTTCCGCCTATCCACTTGGTCGCGCTTTCCCGTGCCGTCCAATGGCGGAGAAACTGCTCTTTGTCGGCAATTTCCTCCCGTTCCTCGATCGGGAAGCGGGAGAGGATAAACCGATAGTCCGTCTCCCGTTCCGACGGCTCGGCGTCGATGCCGACATTGACCTCCGAAACGGCCGCAAACCAAAAAAATTTCGTGTGGGAAACGGAGAAAAAGAGGGGCGTGCCCTCCAGAAAGGGCTTCCCGTTTTCGCTCCGTTCGATGCGGGCGTCCCGGATGCCGAAGTGATCGGCAAAGACGGCGCGCATCAGCCTCTCGGTGGACGGATATCGGTCTCTTTCCGCATAGAAGATTTTTTCCATGACTTTATTATAACAGGCGGTATGCAAAATGTCAAGAGCGGACCTCGCAAAAGAAAATTTTTTGAACGGCTATGCCTGTGCCCAGGCGGTATTTCTGGCTTTTTCGGAC
>CALWAU010000042.1 GCA_944375795.1 uncultured Clostridia bacterium
GACGGGGGCAGGGGAGGGCGCACGTTGCAAAGCGCCCGAAAATAGTCGGGTTTTTGCGCCTCGCGGAGGGGCGGAACGGGTTCTCCGCGCTCCGCGCACAGCATCTCTATCAATCGGTCGAGCAATTCCCTGTTTTCCATCGGTTCTGCACTCCTTTTGTCTTTTCTTTACGGCGTCATACCGTAACCACGATTTTCCCGTCCGCGCTCCCGGCGTCGAGTGCGGCGCAGGCCTCCGCGATTTTCGGGAAGGGATACACCGCCCCTATGCGCGGCCGGATTCCGTGCGCCCGTATAAACGCCATCATCTCGTCCACGGCGGTGCGGGAGGGAAAATTGGAAAAGAATCCGGTGAGAAACACGCCGTTTGGAATATCCTTAACGGGGTCAAAGCCGTCGAGGCGATAAACGCCGCCGAGAATGCCCGTATCGCAGACGATTCCTCCCCTCTCCACGCACCGCAGCGTGTCGCGTAGAGTCTTAGGGCCGACGAGTTCCAAAGCCTTGGTCGCCCGCACCTGTCCGGCAATTTCGCCGCCGTCGCAGAGACATTCGTCCGCCCCCGCCGCACGCAGGGAAGCAAACTTTTCCTCCCGGCGCGCCGTGGCGACCACGCGGCAACCGAGCGCCTTCGCAAGCTGTATCGCCGCATATCCGAGCGCGCAGGTCCCGCCGCGCGTCGTCTATTCCCTAAGCGAGCTGGGAAATACCCTCCGCCCCATCATCGACGCCATGCGGGATTGGGGAACGGATTACAAGGAACTCAGGGCGCGGGAGCCTTGACTCCCCCTTTCCTCACCGCGCCCGCGGGACACGCCGCGGCGCAGTTTCCGCAGCGCAGACAATGCTCCTGCACGATGACGGCGGGCGGCTTTAAGAGGCGGATGCAGCTCTGCGGGCAGACGTCGAGGCATTTGCCGCAGCCGATGCAGTCCCAGCCGATAAAATACCCGTCTGCCGCCGTTTCCGCGCCGCCGAAAGAAAAGCTCTGCCTTTCGACGGGCTTTTTCGAGAGGTCGAACCATTCGCCTTCCCCCTCGTACAGGCGAAAGGCGACCAGCCCCTCGCGGGAGACCTCCGTGGGATAAATTTCGTACATATAGGGATTCTTTTCCAAAAGCCGCCGCAAAACGTCCCGCCGCTGCTCCTTCACTTTGCCGCGCACGGACACGGCGACGCGGGTCATCGTGGAATCTCCCGCGATCCCCGTCAGGGCGGCAAATCCCCGCGCTTTCAGGCGCGCATAAAAATTTTTCCCCTTCGCCGTGAGAAAATACAGCCCGCTTCCGTCGCCGTCCATCACGTCGATCGCGCAGGTGACGGGATTTCCGCTATCGTCCGCCGTCGCCATTACCGCCGTGTGGATCTCGTCCCGCAAAAACGCCAGTATCCTTTCCGTCTCCATTGTCGTCCTCCCCTGTAAAAAGGCATTCATCTCAACCCTGCCCCGTCGGGGGCAAAAGCGCAGCCCGATTTCGGCCGCGCTTTTTTGCTTTATTTCCCGATGACGGAAAAACGCTTTTGGATATTGTTCGCGTTTTCAATCTCGTCTATCATGGCAATCGCGTAATCCGCATAGCTGATCCGGCTCTCGCCCTTGTCGTTGACGAAATACTCCTCGCCGCCCGAGAGGTATTCCCCCGTCCTCTCGCCGTCCGCGACAAAATCGCCCGCCGGAGAGAGATACGTCCATTTCACGTCGCTGCGCTTACGCAGTTCGTCCAGCGCCGCGCCCATGTTGCTCGCCAGCGGTTTGAATACCTCCGGGAAGGACCCCAGCTGCATCACCTGCAAGGTGTGTTCGGGGTTGACGTACAGGCTCCCCGCGCCGCCGACCACCAACAGGCGGATATCCGTCCCGCTCAGGACATCGCACAGGTGCATGAGCGAAGTTTTGTGCAGGGGAAGGGTTTCGGGTGTCCAGGCGCCGAACGCGTCGATTACGACGTCATAGCCCGCCAAATCTTCCCTCGTCAGATCGAACAAGTCCCTGACGACCTTTTTCGCCCCGGCGGGAATCTCGTCCTCCGCCTTGCGCACGAAGCCCGTCACCTCGTAACCGCGCGAGAGCGCCTCCGCAACGAGAAGCCTCCCCTCTTTGCCTGCCGCACATACAATTGCTACCTTCTTCATGATACTACCTCCGAAAAATTTTATTTTGTTGTAATCATTTTGATTACATCGATAGTATAACACCTTTCAATTGTAATGTCAACTGTTACAGCGCACTTTTTTGAAATTTCTCAAAAAAATTTTTTTGCCCGAAATTTTTCCCTTCAAACGATTGACAACCGAAACTATATTGTATATAATGAATATAGACAATATGCGAGGGCAACGATGAATATCCACATATCCAACGCGTCGGGGAAGGCGCTTTACGAGCAGATATACGAGCAGATAAAAAACCAGATTCTCGAAGGCACGCTGCGCGCGGGCGAGCCGTTGCCCACGATACGCGGCCTCGCGAAGGACCTCAGGATAAGCGTCATCACCACCTCCCGCGCCTATTCGGACCTGGAGCGGGACGGCTACATATACTCGGTCGTGGGGAAAGGGAGCTTCGTCGCCGAGCGCAGCCGGGAATTTGTCCGGGAGCGCGCCCTGAAAGAGATGGAGGAGCACATCGCGAAGTCGGCGGAAATCGCCGCCCGCTGTGGCCTGAGCGAAGAAGAATTTATGGAGACGGTAAAAACCATTTATCGGGAGTGAACAAATCGATGCTGACCATAAAAGGATTGTATAAACATTATCAGAACTTTTCGATAGAGAATGCCTCTTTCGACGTCCCCGACGGCACGGTCGTGGGGTTGATCGGCGAAAACGGAGCGGGCAAAAGCACGATCATCAAATCCGTTCTGGGCGCCGTCCGGCCGGACGGCGGGGAAATTTTATTCGACGGAAAGCCGACGGACGGGCTGAGCAAGGCGGAGAGGCAGCAAATCTCCTTCGTGCTGGACGATACGGGGCTGCCCGCGGAGCTGAATCTCTCCATGCTCGACAAGGTGCTGGCGGGCGTCTTTGAAAAATGGGACAGGGCAAAATTCCGCAGTCTCCTGCAAAAATTGGACCTGCCCGACAAAAAGCGGCTGAAGGACTTTTCCAAGGGCATGAAGATGAAAGCCGCCATCGCCGTCGCGCTGTCGTACGAAAGCCGGCTTCTCATTCTGGACGAACCGACGAGCGGGCTCGACCCCGTGGTGCGGGACGAAATTCTGGAAATGCTCTACGACTACAACCGGGAAAGCGGCCGCGCCGTGCTCATTTCCTCGCACATCACGACGGATCTGGAAAAGATTTGCGATTATATCGTTTACATCCACAGGGGCCGCATTGTTTTTGACATGGAAAAGGACGAGCTGCTGCACGCGTACGCCGTATACGGTACGGACGAAAGGCAGCTTGCGGAATTGGACAAAACGGCCGTCGTAAAGGTCCTGCGCCGGGATTACGGCACAGAGGTGCTGGCCGTCCGGGATAAAATGCCGCAGAGCTTTACATACAGGCCCGTGACCCTGGACGATATCATGTTGTTTTATTCCAAAGGAGAGAACATATGAGAGGACTGCTGATAAAAGATTTCTATAATATATGGAAGCAGGGATTGTGGTACGCCGCGATGATCGCCATGTTCTGCGGCATATCCGTCATTGCGGAAAACCCCGCCTTTTCCGCCACAATCGGCATATTGGCATCCGCCTCCGTACCGCTCACGGCGATCGCCTACGAAGAGAAGGACGGCTGGCAGAAATTTGCGGCCGCCGGCGGATTGAGCGCCGGAACCGTCGTCGCCGAAAAATACCTGCTCGGCATACTGTTTTCGTTCCTGGGCGCGGTCGGCTACTGCATCGCGTTTGCCGTCGTGGGCGCCGAGACAGCGGCGGCGGAATTTGCGGCGCCCCTCTGCATGCAGCTGTTTGCCCCGGCCGCCGTCCTTCCCCTGATATTCCGATTCGGCATCGAAAAGGGCCGGACTTATATGATCGCTCTCGTCGTGGTATTCATGCTCGTATTTATCGGCCTGATGCCGCTCGTCGGCAAAGCCGAAATCTCGCAACCGACTTTTATCGCCTGCCTCTCCTGCGCCACGGTAGTTATACTGGCGGTCTCCTATAAGATTTCGGTGGCGATCTACCGCAAAAAGGAATTTTAAGGACCCGGTTTGCGGGCCGCGCGAAACGTCCGAAAGAGCCGCCGAAAAGGCCTGCCCCCGAACGGGACAGGCCTTTCCTTATATCTTATATAATATCTTACCGCGCCGATTATTCCCGCTCGTCCAAATCTCCCGCGAGCTCGGCGAGCGACACCTTTTTCAGTTCGTTTTCCATAGCCGCCTGCGCCGCGGACAAATGCCCGTCCAAAACGGCGTGGATGTTTCTGCCTACGGGACAGGCAGGGTTGGGATTTTCGTGAAAATGGAACAGATCCCCGTCCACGCTGTCCATCGCGCGGTACACGTCGTAAAGGGTGATGTCCTGCAAATCCTTTGCGATGCGCGCGCCGCCGCTGCCCGCCTTTACCTCCACCATGCCCGCCGCTTTCAGGCTGAGCAGCGTACGGCGGATCACCACCGGATTGACGTTCACGCTCGCCGCGATAAACTCCGACGTCGTCTTGTGCGTGTCCTTGAATTTGTAAATGACCAGCAGCGTATGCACCGCCACCGTGAATCTCGAAGTAATTTTCATGTCCTCTTTCCTCTTTTCAAGCGTTCCTTCCGTCTATTATAGCAAAACCGCACTGTAATGTCAATAATTACAACGCGGTTTTTTGAATTTTTCCGAAAAAATTTCAATCCCTGCGGCCGCGGCCGAAGAGCATCAGCACCCACACGAAGAAGCGCAGGAAATAGACGAGGGAGGTGAGGAGGGAGGCGACATAGGTGAGCGCCGCGGCGGAGAGCACCTTGCCCGCGGGCTTTTTCTCCTCTTCCGTGAGGATCCCCTCCGCCACCAACATTTTTTTGGCGCGGCGGGAAGCGTCCAGCTCGACGGGCAGGGTCACCAGCATGAACAGAGTGGAAAGGCCGTAGAGAATCACGCCGACCATCGCCAGATAAAACCCGACGTCATTTTCGGCATTGAAGCCGACAAACAGGTCGAGGATCAGCCCCAGCAGCACGAGCGGCAGCGCGAGGCGGGAGCCGAAATTGGTAATCGGCACCAGCACCGTGCGGATCTTGTAGGGAATATACCCCTTTTCCTTTTGCATGACGTGCCCGATCTCGTGCGCGGCGACGGCGACCGCCGCCACCGAATCGTTCCCGAACGTGGTATCGGAAAGATTGACCACCTGACGTTTGGGGTCGTAATGGTCGGTGAGGCTGCCTTTGGTCCTGCCGACGGACACGTCGTAAACGCCGTTGGCGTTCAGCAGCCTGACCGCCGTGTCGTATCCCGTCATATGGGACGCGTTGGGGTAATTATATTTGCTGTACGCGGAATGCACGCGCATGCTCGCCCAGCCCGAAAAAGCGGCGCAGAGCAGAATCAACAGCAAAAACACCACATAATATTCCCAGAACATAATCGATACTCCTTATCCCTCATTTTCGCCCGGGATTTCCGGCCTCCGTACCCGACGGGTACATATCATTATTGTCAACCGTTTTATCCCCTTTCAAACAGACGGCGGAAAAATCCTCCGTTTTTTCACCCTTCTTTTGCCCCTTTTCCATCGTTTTCGCATCCGCCGGCTTTGTTTTTTGGCGCCTTTCCGCCCTTTTTGCGTCCGGCGGCACAGCCAAAGCACCCCGCACAGCCGCCGGGACAATCGGAGCAGCCCCCGCCGCGGTGACGGACGATCCAAACGATTGCGCCGATAAGGCATACCCCCACGGCGCAGAGCGCGATGATGCTGGGCAAATCCATGGTTTTCCTCCCGTAAAATTGCGATTTTCCCGAAGTTTCCGCGGTGGAGCCCCTACCGAGCAAAACGCGGAATACGGGCAGACAATCCCTCAGTCATGCTGCACATGACAGCTCCCTTTGCACAAAGGAGCCTCGGAAAAGCGGCGCTCCATTTTCTTCTTTACACAAAAGAGCCTCTTCTAAGCCTCCCCTTTTTGTTAAAGGGGAGGTGGCACAAAGTGCCGGAAGGGATAAGCCATCGGTTCATCCGGTTTATTGGGGGAAAACGCGTATCTACGGCGCAATACATTGTCGGGCTTGCGTTTTCCTCGGGTCATGTACCTCGTCGAAGCGTGCGGAAACCGGCAGGCAGACAAGCGAAGCCCGTCTGCCAGGCCCGCCCTGCAGCTTCTCCTCTTCCCCAAAAATCTCCTATGGACATTTTTGGGGATACCCCTGTCTAAGTACACTCCCCGTCGGAAAGCCTCGTCCCCCGCGTCTTGCTTATATCTCCGCGTTTTAACGGTTACGTTTTCGCACGGAACGGGCGAAACGCGGAATATGTGCAGAACAATCCCTCAGTCATGCTCCGCATGACAGCTCCCTTTGCACAAAAGAGGCTTGGAAACGGGTCAAAGGATAATGTCTCTTGGGGGTGCGGGGCGGAGCCCGCAAAAGAATCCCCGAAAAAGCAAACCGACGGTTTGCGCCCTTACCGCTTTGCGGTCAGACGGCGATAGCCGCAGAACAATCCCTCAGACGAAAATCCCGCCGACGAGCGCCACAATCAGGCATACCAGGTAAGCGACGAGACATTGCCCTACGACCAACCCCGCGGCCCAGCCCCTGCCGAGTTCCCGCCGGACGGCGGCGATCGCCGCGACGCACGGGGTATACAGCAGAATAAACAGCAGAAACACGAACGCCGTGAAGGGGGAAAAGAGGGTGGTGACGGAGGCCCCGTCCAAAAGAATGGCCAGCGTGCTGCGGACGTTCTCCTTCGCCGTGAACCCGGTGACGAGCGCGGTCGCCGCCCGCCAATCGCCGAACCCGAGCGGGCGGAATACGACGGACAGCCAGCCGCCGACGATCGCAAGCAGGCTTTCGGAAGAATCGGCGACGAAATTCAGCCGGGTATCGAAGCTCTGCAAAAACCAGATGATGACGGTGGCGACAAAAATAATCGTAAACGCGCGGGTGATAAAATCGCGCGCCTTTTCCCAGATGAGCCGGAAAACGCTCTTGGCGGAGGGCATCCGATAGTTGGGCAGTTCCATGACGAAGGGCACGGGCTCCCCTTTGAACGCCGTCTTTTTGAGGACAAAGGCGACGAGAAGGGCCATCAGAATGCCGATGAGATACAGGCCTATCATCACGAACGCCGCCGCATGGGGGAAAAACGCCGCGGTCAGCATGCCGTATACGGGGATTTTTGCCGAACAGCTCATAAAGGGCGTGAGCATGATCGTCATTTTTCTGTCCCGATCGGAGGGCAGGGTGCGGGTGGCCATGATCGCGGGGACGCTGCACCCGAACCCCACCAGCATGGGCACGAAGCTCCTGCCCGAAAGCCCCACTTTCCGCAGCGGCTTATCCATGACGAAGGCCACGCGCGCCATATAGCCGGTATCTTCCAGAATGGACAGGAAAAAGAAGAGCACCACGATGGTGGGCAGAAAGCTGAGCATGCTCCCCACCCCCGCAAAAATGCCGTCGATGATGAGGGAACGCACCACGGGATTGATGCCGTATGCGTCCAATCCCTCTCCCGCCCTCGCGGTCAGCCATTCGATGCCCGTTTCCATCCAATCGGACAGGTATTTGCCGATGAGCCCGAAGGTCAGATAAAACACCAGCCCCATGATGAGGATAAAGGCGGGGAAAGCGGTATATTTCCCGGTGAGCACCCTGTCCCATTTTTCGCTCCGCCTGCGTTCGCGGCTCTCTTTGGGCTTGACGACGGCGCCCGCGCAGAGGGAGGTGATATAGCGGAAGCGCATGTCCGCCTGCGCCGCCAGCGCGTCCGTGCCCGTCTCCTCCTCCATCTGCTTTATAATATGATCCTTTGTCTCCCTTTCATTCTCGCTGAGACCAAGGGCCTTTTCCACAAGCCCGTCCCCTTCGACCAGCTTGGCGGCGGCAAAGCGCAGGGGGATCTCCGCCGCGGCGGCGTGATCTTCGATGAGGTGCGCGACGGCGTGAATGCAGCGGTGCACCGCGCCTCCGTCCTCCCCGTCCGGCGTACAGAAATCGATATCGTACGGCACTTCGCGGTATCTCGCCACGTGAACGGCGTGTTCGACGAGCTCCTCTATGCCCTCGTTTTTGGCGGCGGATATGGGCACCACGGGAACGCCGAGCGCCGCTTCCAGCGCATTGACGTCGATGGTCCCGCCGCCCGCGCGCACCTCGTCCATCATGTTCAGCGCGATGACCATCGGGATCTCCAGCGTCATCAGCTGCAGCGTGAGATACAGGTTCCGCTCGATATTGGTCGCGTCCACGATATTGATGATGCCGTTCGGCTTCTCTTTGAGCAGAAACTCCCGCGTGACGATCTCCTCGCCCGTATACGGGGACAGGGAATAGATGCCGGGCAGGTCCGTGACCGTCGCCTCGGGGTGCTTGCGGATGACCCCGTCTTTCCTGTCCACCGTCACGCCCGGGAAATTTCCGACGTGCTGATTGGAGCCGGTCAGCTGATTGAACAGCGTGGTTTTGCCGCAGTTCTGATTTCCCGCCAGCGCAAAGCGCAGGGGCGCGCCCTCGGGGATCACCCCTCCCTTTTTCCCCGTCTCCTCTCCCCGGCGGGGATGGGGGGTGACGGGACGGGACAATGCCGTTTCTTCCGCCTCCCCGCGCTCCGGTTCGCCCACGTCCTCTATGGCGATGCGCGCCGCGTCCTCCTTGCGCAGGGTGAGCTCGTAACCGCGGACGGAAATTTCCAGCGGGTCCCCCATCGGCGCGGTTTTGACGAGCGTCACCGACGTTTTCGGGGTCAGCCCCATATCCAGAATATGTTTCCTCAGCGCCGTCTCCCCTTCCACGGAGACGATGCGCGCACTTTTTCCGACAGGCAGTTTATCCAGCGTCATATCCCTTCGTCCATCCGATCGGCCGCCCGGATTTTTGCTTTCGCAAACGGCGGCCGGCGTCTTTCGCGTACAATGCACGGAAGAAACGCGCCCCGCTTCGGGCGGCTCCGCCTCTCCGTTCGCTATTACATACTATCACAACCCGCGGCATTTGTCAAGCGGATAGGCCCTCCCGACCGAAGGCATACCCCGCCGGGGCGGTGCGAAAAAGCCGGAGCACGTCGGCCCCGGCCCCGTACGGCGCCGCGCCCCCCTGCAGAGTCGCGGCCGGCCGTTCTTCTCATCCGTCCGCCCTTTTCCGGCGGGAAAACAGCGCCGCAAGCCTGCCGAATCCGCACGTTTCTTTACAGGGATACCTGCGCATGACAAGCCGATAGGCAATCAGCAAAAACGCGTCCGCCGCCAGCCACGCGGTGGGGTTGGACAGACAGATGCCCGTAAAGGAAAACAGCTCGACGAAAAGGAAGGACGCAAGCACCCGTCCCGCCAGCTCCGTCACCCCTGCAAGCATGGTCAGCGCAGACCTGCCTATCCCCTGCAAGGTATTCCGATATACGTGAATGAGCCCGAGCGGCCCGAAAAAGACGCTTTGGCAAAGCAGATATTTTTTGCCGTATTCTATCATCTCCGCATAGTAAAGCGCGGCGTCCCCGCCGGAATCGTCGAGGAACAGCCGCATGAGCGGCCCGCCCAGCGCCGCGGAAAAGGCCAGCCCGACCGCCCAGAAAATCGCGCAGCCGCAAACGCCGGCCAACACGCCGTCCCGAATCCGGTCAAACTCCTTGGCCCCGTAATTCTGCCCCGCATAAGTCGCGAAAGTAACGCCGAGCGAATCGAAGGGCGCGGCGGCGATATTGCTGATTTTGCTGGCGGCGGCATACGACGCGACGACGCCGGGCATGGACGCGTCGAGGGAATTGAGCGCGGATTGCTGAACGATGCTCCCGATCGCGGTAATGGAAAATTGAAGCGCCATGGGCAGCCCGAGCGCGACGTGCCCGCCCCACAGCCGCACGGAACTTCCCCAATCGGCCCTTCGGGGCCGGAGCGCGGGATACGCCCTGAACATATACACCAGCCCGCCGCCGCCCGCGAGAAACTGGCTGAGGACGGTCGCCGCCGCGGCGCCCGTATACCGCATGCCGAATACGACGATAAACAGCAGATCCAGCCCGACGTTGAGCAGCGCGGACGCGACCAGGATGACGAGCGGCGTCCTGGTATCCCCCACGGCCCGAAGGGTGGCGGCCGCGATGTTGTAGAGAACGATCGCGCCGATGCCGCCGAAACAGACGAAAAGGTACCAATAGGCGTATCCGAGATATTTATCGGGCGTCTGCATCAACCGAAGCAGAGGCCCCGTAAGAGGCATCGCCACGGCCATCAGCAGAAGCGCGAGAAGCACGCTCAGTTCCATCGACGCCGCTACGCTCCGCCGTACGCCCTCCCCGTCTCCCGCGCCGAACCGCTGGCTGGTGCGCACGGCGAAGCCCGAAGTCAGCCCGGAGGCAAACCCGAGAATGAGAAAAGAGACGGACCCCGTGCTCCCCACCCCCGCCATCGCGTCAGAGGAAACGGTATGCCCCACGATGAAGGTATCCGCCATATTATACAGCTGCTGAAAAATATTGCCGATGAGGACCGGCAAAGTAAAGGATAAAATGAGCCAAAAAGGCTTGCCTTTGGTGAGATCCTTCGTCATAACCCCGCCTCGGAGCTTCCGCCCCCGACGATTCTCTTTTCATATCGCCGCGGGAAGATTATATAACCGCCGCGGAAAAATTTCAACTGTCCGAATACAAATTTTTTTATTTTTTATTTTTGTGATTTTGCAGCATAAATAAATCGATTCTCTCACTTTTTCCGTGCATTCCGGAGACATTCCGAGATTGTCGGACAAAAACGGGCCCGGAAAATTTGCTTTTTTTATCCGTTTTGGTTAGAATATAGAAAAAGCGACAAGAGGAAGAAGGAACATGCCAAAAAATTCTATGGGCGAATTTCTCGCCGCAAACCCCGATTTCCTGGACAGGGAATTATACCTTGAAATACGTTCGGAATTTCTCTCCGCAAAAGCGGATCTCCGGGACGCGTCGCCCGCGGAAATATGCGCCGTCTTTTGCGACGCCATCATCGTCCCCGATTTCTATCCGTACACGCTCCGGCTGGTCCCCGTCTCTGCGGGCAGCTATCCCGACCTGTATCCCTGGGACGCAATCGGCGCCCTGGCGGTGTGTATCGCCTCCTTTGCCGGAGCGACGGCGGTCTACGTTTCCCGCCTTCGGAAATACAGGAAGAAAAACGCCGCCTGACGGAGGGAAAGGGCGATCGTTCCGAAAATCCCGCTCGCCGCAACCCTGCCCCCGATAAAATTGCGCCGTCCCGCCTTTTCAAAGGCGGGACGGAATTTTTCAGCTTTCGGAAAAATGCACCCGGAACAATTCCGCGTCCGGAATTTCCGTCGGCACGCCGATGTCGTAAAAGGTCTCCGTGAGCGTCGAACGGCAGGTCATCGAAAATATCTTTTTTATCTTATATTCGTCCTCCGCCGTGAGGGAAACGGGGTTCCACTCCCCGTCGAACGTGAGCGTCAGCGTACAGCGCACAAATTCCGGCAGTCCGTCCAACCCTCCGTAGTTTTTCATTTTCGCCGCATACCGCGCGGTGCCCGCCGCGGGAGAAATTTCATAGCGGCAGGTGAACGTCCCCTCCTCCGCGGAAATCAGCTCCCCCGACAGCACCGACCCGTCGTTGAGAATATAACTCGACAGCGCGGTGGGCTCGTTGCCCATTTCCGCGCGATATTCGTCCAGCGTCATGCGGGAAAAATCATCGCTCCACTCCCCCTTCCCGACGTCGGACGCGGAACGGACCACCGCCTCCCGACCGCGAAACAGCGCCTGTTTCCCGACGCTCACCAAAAAGGAAGAAGATATCGCCTGCGCATAGGATTCCTCGTCGTTTTTGATGTGTATATCCGAAATGGTCTGCTTATAGCCGAACAGCGACGCAACCACCTCGCCCTCTATTTCCGAACGGTAATATCCGAGACTTTTCAGCCGTCCCGCCACGATGTACGCATTTTCCTGCGGCGTATAATCCTCCGGAGAGCCGACGGGATTTTCGATAATCGTCGTCTCTCCCTCCGTTTCCGTCACCGTCGTCGCCTTTCCCGAAGAACACCCCGCCGCCGATATCGCCGCCAGCGCCGCCAGCAGGCAGACGGCCACCCTTTGTCCTCTCTCCATCTCTGCGCCCTCTCCTCCGATAAGTTTATCGTCACGGCTTATTATAAAAGCTTTTCCGCCTCCCTGTCAAGCGGATGGAGGATATTTGTCATAACTTTTTATGACTTTTTTTCGAGGGCTCTCCCCTGCCATGTCCGTATGCCGCGATATTTTCCGAAAAAATAAAACTTACGCCCGCCGCAATTTGCGGCGGGCGCCCCGAATCTTTTTACAAATCGACGGAAAAGGGATACAGCTCGGACTTGGATACGCCACGGTCATGGGCGGCGCGTTTGAGGGCCTCCTTCTTATCCAGCCCGGCGCGCATATAATGCAGGATATGCTCCCGTTCGGACAGGGCGTTGAGGGGATTTTCCCCCTCCGCCGCGCCCTCGACGACGAGCACGTATTCCCCCCGCTTTTCGCCGGGCAATCCCGCGGAAAGGACAAAGGAAACGCTCTCCTCGTGAATCTTGGTGATCTCCCGCACGGCCGCCGCGCGGCGCTCCCCGAACGCCTCGTACATCGCCGCGATATCCCCGTCCACGTCCTGCGGCGCACTGTGAAAGACCAGCGTCATGTCGAGCGCGGCATATTTTTCCAAAAGCTCCCGCTTCTCCTTCTTCTTCGCGGGCAGAAAACCTATAAAGGCAAATCGGTCGGCGGGCAGCGCAGAGAGCACCAGGGCCGCGACGAACGCGCTCGGCCCCGGAATCAGGGTATACGCTTCCCCCGCCTCGCGCAACAGCCTGCACACGAGACTGCCGGGGTCGGACACGACGGGCGTCCCCGCATCGGAGACCACCGCCACCTTCTTCCCTTCCCGGGACAGCGCAAGTATTTTTTCCGCCGCCTCCCGTTCGTTGAACTTATGGCAGGCGAGAAGGGGCTTTTTTATCTGATAGGCGTTCAATAACCCCAGCGTGTGCCGGGTATCCTCGCAAAACACGACGTCCGCCTCTTTCAGGGTGTCCAACGCCCGCAGGGTGATATCTTTCAGGTTCCCTATCGGCGTCGCCACAAACGCAACCATGCCTCCCTCCTTTCGGGCGCTACTCCCCGAAAATTTCTTTATACAGCCCGTCCTGTCCGGGCAGGTGCACGACGTATCCGACGGGGATTTTCCCGCCCGTCGCCGCAATCACTTTTTCCGCGCCCTCCTTCCCGAAGGCGCCGCAGAGTTCGATGCACTCCACGCCGCTCTTTTGCAGCCTTTCGGCCTCGGCGCAGGCGTCTTCCACCGACCGTACCCCGACGATACGGGCGTTCCCGTCCGCGATTTCCGCACGGTCGCCCGGCAAATACTCTCCCATAATCAAAAACGCAAATTTCATGATTCGTCTCCCTCCGTCAGAAACTTTTCGACGGCGCACCCGCATTGACGAGAAGGGGCAGAAGCTCCGTGCCCGGCCGTCCGCCTTTTACGCCCTCGCAAAGGAGCAAATAGGGCTTCGCCCCTTCCCTGCCCGCGGCAAATTGTACTCTCTTGATTTCGATGCCCGCCGAATGAAAGACGTAACAGACCTCCGCCAGCCTGTCCGCGCGGTTGGTCAGCGCGATTCTGCCGCCGAATTTCAGGGCGAACGCCGCCGCGCGGGCGATCTCTTCCAGATTGACCGTGATCTCCTTGCGGCAAACCGCCTTCCGATAGTCCGCATTGTCCGGCCCGCCCCGCTCGTAGGGCGGATTGCAGAGCACGAGGGAAAATTTTTCGCGGTATTCCTCCCCGAGGTCCTGGATGCGCGTGCAGACGGCGGAAAAATTTTTCAGCCCGTTGAGGGCGATCGTCTTTTCGGAGAGGAGAGACAGCTCCCTCTGCATCTCAAAGAGGGTAAAATGCATGCGCGAAGCGGGGTGCAGCGCATGAAAATGAAAGGCGACGATCCCGCTGCCCGCGCAGAAGTCCGCAACCCTGTCCCCCGTCTTTGCCCGCGCGAAGCGGGACAAAAGCACGGAATCGGAAGTAAAGCGATACAGGCGGGAATCCTGCACGATTTTCAGCCCGCCGATAAGCAGCTCCTCCGCCCGCTCGGTATCCGAAAGCCGCATATCCGTCACCTCCCTCGCCGCGGCGCCCCGTTTCCCGCCGCCGTGCAAAAACGGCGCGGGCAGCGCCCTCGCCGTTTTATCCGTGTAAGTCCGCGAAACCGGAATTACCCTTTGCAATCGCCGCGATTATTCCGCTTTGATAGCGCCGGTAGGGCATCCGTCCTCGCAAGCGCCGCAATCCACGCAGGTGTCCTGATCGACCACATAGATGCCCGCATCGCCCAGGGAAATGGCTCCCACGGGGCAGGTATCCGCGCAAGCGCCGCAAGCTACGCACTCGTCCGTGATTTTGTGTGCCATGGCTGTTCTACCTCCCGTTTCATTGATATAGTTATTATAACATATTTTTCGGGATTAGTAAAGGAATATCGATGAAATTTTTCAGGAAAAAACGGAAATTTCCTCCGCCCCGTCCTCCAAAAACAGGCGTGCGACTGCGGCGTTGCGGCGTTGCGGCTTACAGCTCGAAATCCACCGCGACGGACGACTCCGTCTCCGCATGCATGAATTTCTGCACCACGCCGACGTGGTACGGGTCATGCCGATAGGCCTCCAACGCCGCCCTGTCCTCGAGTACCACGCCCAAAAAAACGTCGTACGAGCGCGCGGAGCCGAGAAAATCCGTCCCCGCCTCTATCTCCTTCGCCGCGGGCACCCGCCCGCGCATGGACAGAAGAAGCGCCTTCGCCTCCTCCTTTTTCGCCTTGTCCTTCAAACTGAAACAAACTACGTGCTTTATCATATCCGCCTCCCGCGGCTTTTTGTCATTTCACGGCGTTTCCCGCGCCGCGCATCAATGGAAACTCGTCCATTGCTCGCTCGAATTTTCGTCCGACCGTTCCTCCGATTGGACGACCGACGAACTATCCGCCTCCGCGCTTTCCGCGCCCGAAACGTCCCGACCGCTCCCGCCGCAGGCGACGAGCGCCGCCGTGCACGAAAGCGCCAGGGCCGCGAGAAGGGCCGCCGCCACTCTTTTCCGCAAACTGCTCATAAATTACCTCCGTCCCGAATATGTTTCTTTCCCGATTTTTTCCGTCCGAAGCGAAAAAATCAATAAAAATCCGTCCATTCTTCTTCCGGTTCCTGCGGGGCGGCCTTTTCCCAGACGACGGGCGCTCCGTCGGCGCCGTAATGCCACCAGGCGCCTTCGTATCCCGTCCCGGCGCCGTTCAGCGGCGGCTCCTTTTCACTGTAATAATACACCGCCGCGCCTTTCAGGGCTTCGTTCCCCTCCCCGAAAGAAATTTTCCGCCATTCCTCCGCCGTTCCGCAATAATAGACCCTTTCCAGGCCGACGCACCCGTAAAAGGCGCAATCGCCCACGGCGATCATGCTTGCGGGAACGATTGCGCTCCGCAATCCGACGCACCCGGCAAACGTATAGTCGCCCGGCTTCATCAGCCCGTCCGGAAACGCCGCTTCGGAAAGGAGCACGCCGCCGAAATACAGCGCGTATCCGTCGCCGAACGGCGCGCCGCCCGATTCGGGCGCATCGAACCGGATTGTGCACCAGGAAACCATATCCCCGGCGTAGTTCACCTTTTCCAGGGGACAGCCGAAAAATGCGTCCCCGCCGATGCGCGACACGCGTTCGCCCAACGTAAGCTCCGTCAGCGAGGAACACCCGTAAAAGGCGCGCGCCGCGATTTCCGTCACCCCCGCGCCGATCTCCGCCTCTTTGAGGCCGGTGCAGCCCGTAAACGCGTTTTCCGCTATCCCCGTCACGCAGTCGGGAATTGCCGCCTCCGCGGCGGACGGATCCGCAAGCCCCGTCACGGTGCATTCGGCGAGCGAGGAGGTAAATTGCAGCGCCCTCATATCCTCCCGCACCCCGAAACGCGCAAAACACCGCACGTTCCGCCCCGGCATCGGAAAGGTATACGACGGGTCGGCGCAGGCGAGCATGTCCCCCTCGTACCAGCCAAGAAACTCGTACCCCAAAAGCGGCTGCGCGGACAGCGTCACCCTTTCGCCGAAACGGTAATTGCCGCCGCCCGTCACGATCAGGCCCTCTCTCCCTTCCGGCCCCGACGCCTCCGCCTCCACGGCAAACGTTCCGATATTTTCCTGCCCCTCTCCCGAATCGCCCGAATCACCCGAATCGCCTGAATTGCCTGAATTGCCTGAATTGCCTGAATTGCTCGCGTCTCCCGAAATTTCCGAATCCCCGCGGAGGGAATCTTCGGAGTCGTCCTCCCGAACCGAATCCGCCGAAATCACTTCGGACATCGAATCGGATACGCTTTCGCCGTTTTCCGACGGGCCGACGCACGCCGCCAAATACGGCCCGCACGACAACGCAAACGCCGCACAGACGGCGGCCGCAACGGCTTTCCGCAGCTTTCTCATCTCTCCTCTCCCCTTTCGGCGCTCTCGCCGTCAATCTGCCCCGCGGAGCCTTTCCGCCGCCTTTGCCGCCAGCTCCGCCCCGCGCACCGCTTCTTCCTCCGTGTTGTTCCGCCCGAAGGAAAAGCGCACCGAACTGTTTGCTTCTTCTTCCGTCAGCCCCATCGCCAAAAGGACGTGGCTGGGTTTTACGGACGCCGCCGCGCAGGCCGACCCCGCACTCAGCGCCACGCCGTGCAGATCCATCACGCTGAGAAATGCCGCGTTGTCCACCCCTTTGAAAGAAACGTTGAGGATACCGGGCAGGCATTCCCCGCCCCCGTTGCGCTTCGCGTCCGGGAGCCGCGCAAACAATTCCCTCTCAAAAGTCTCGCGCACGGCGAGAATTTGCGCGTTGTTTTTTTGCATGTCCCGCACGTTTTTTTCGTAGGCGGCCGCCAGGCCGACGATCGCGGGCACGTTCAGCGTTCCCCCGCGCAGTCCCCGCTCCTGCTCTCCGCCCGAAATCAGCCCCTCCGCCTTTACGCCGCGGCGGATATACAGCGCGCCCGCGCCCTTCGGGCCGTAAAATTTATGCGCGGAAAGGGAAATCAGATCCGCCCCCCAATCCCCGACGTCCACGGGCATATAGGGCGCCGCCTGCACCCCGTCGGCAAAAAACAGACTCCCGTTTTCGTGCGCCAGCGCGGCGCATTCCCGAAAGGGCTGCACGGCGCCCGTCTCGTTGTTCGCCGCCATGACGGCGACCAGCCCCACCTCGGGCGAAAGCGCCTCTCTCAGCGCCGTAAGCTCTACCCTGCCCTCCCCGTTTACGGGCAGCCAAACGACGGGTACCCCCGCCCGTTCCAGCCGCTCCCCCGCGGAGAGAACGGCGTGATGCTCGACGGCGGAGATGACGACGCGGGGCCGGCCCTTTTTCGCCTGCGCGCGCGCGGCGCCGAGCACCGCCCAATTGTCGCTCTCCGTCCCGCCGGAGGTGAAATAGATTTCCTCCGGGCGCGCCCCGACGAGCGCCGCCAGCGAATCCCGCGCTTCGTCCACGGCGCGCATGGCCTCCCTGCCGAAGGAGTGCAGGGAATCGGCGTTTCCGAACCGCGCCGTAAAATAGGGCAGCATTTTTTCCAGCACGCCTTCGTCGAGAGGGGTCGTCGCCGCGTGGTCGAAATAAATTTTCCGTTCCGATTCTTTCATAGCCATTTCCTCTCCATTATACCCCCTTTCGCGCCGTTTGTCAACGCCTTTCGGCTAAACGGGCGCAAAGAATCCGCCGCCGCCCCGTTTCCGGCGGAGCAAATTTCCGCCCCGTAGCAGATTTTCCCCTGTGCGGCGAAAAAAATTTTTCGATTCATCGCATACCTGCCCGCCGCATTTTTCGTTTCTACAAAATTTTCCAAAGAAATTTTCAAAACCCCCTTGAAATTTCCCGCGGGATATATTATAATAGGTATGGTCATCCTTTCCCGGGAGGCCGAAAAAAACTTTATCGCAAGGGGGGATTTCTTATGAGTATCACAGGCGAAAATATCCGCAACATTGCGGTCATCGGACACAGCGGCGAAGGCAAGACGACGCTCTGCGAGGCGATGCTGTTCAACGGCGGCACCACCGACCGTCAGGGCAAGGTCGCCGACGGCACCACCGTCACCGACTTCGACGAGCTGGAAAAGGCCAAAAAGATGTCCATGTACACCGCGTGCGCCTACCTCATGTGGAAGGGGGTGAAGATCAATCTTCTCGACCTGCCCGGCTTCTACGACTTCGAGGGCGAGCGCCACGAGGGACTGCGGGCGGCGAGCGGCGCGCTGCTCGTCATCGGCGCCAACGGCGTCCTGCCCATCGGCGCGGAGAGCGTCGTGGACTACTGTCTCCGCCTCGGCAAGCCGCTCATCATCTTCATCAACGGCATGGACAAGGAGAACGCCGATTATCCCGGCACCGTTCGCGCCCTGAAAGAAAAATACGCGGGCAAGCTGGCGCCCATTCAGATTCCCATCATGGAGGAGGGCAAAATGCAGGGTTGCATCAACGCCCTGCAGGAAAAAGCCTATCGCTTCACGGCTTCCGGCGCGGAGGAAATCCCCATTCCGGAGGAGTTGAAGGGGCAGGTCGAGGAAATGCAGGCCGGCCTCATGGAGACCGCCGCGGAAAACGACGAGGTGCTGCTCGATAAATATTTCGAGTCCGGCTCGCTGACGCGGGAGGAGACCATCCACGGCATCCGCCTGGGCATCGCCTCCGTCAACACCATTCCCGTCATGGCGGGCTCCGCGCTCCAGAACCGCGGCGTCATCAACCTCCTGAACGAAATCGTCACGTACATGCCCGAGGCGAACGAGCGGGTGAACACGCTCGCCACCGACCTCGCGGCGGATAAGGTCGTCAACCTTCAGGCCGACGCCGACGAGCCCCTCGCGGCGCAGGTGTTCAAGACGGTCATCGACCCCTATTCGGGAAAACTCAGCTATCTGAAAATTTTCCGCGGCACGTTAAAGAGCGGTTCCACGGTCTGGAATGCCAACGCGGAAAAGGAAGAACGCATCGGCCAGATTTACCTGCTCAAAGGCAAAAAGACGGAGCCCGTCTCCGAGCTGTCGGCCGGCGATATCGGCGCTGTCAACAAACTGAGCGTCACCTCCACGGGCGACACGCTGTGCGACCCCGCGGCCAAGGTGCGCTTCGACCCCATTCATTTCCCCAAACCCACGCTGTTCATGTCCGTCTCCGCCGAAAAGAAGGGCGAGGAGGACAAGGTTTTTGCGGGGCTGAGCAAGCTCGCCGAAGAAGATTACACTTTCTCGGTGGAAAAGAACGCCGAAACGGGCGAAATCCTCATCGGCGGCCAGGGCGATACCCAGCTGGAAATGCTCGCGAAAAAGGTCAAATCCCGCTACGGCGTGGATGTCAAGCTGGGCGAGCCGAAAATCGCCTACCGCGAAACCATTCGCTCCACCGCCAACGCCGAGGGCAAATATAAGAAACAGACGGGCGGCCACGGCCAGTACGGCCACTGCAAGATCCGCTTCGAGCCGTGCGAAGAACCCTTCGTGTTCGAGGAAGAGGTCGTCGGCGGCGCGGTGCCCAAGCAATATTTCCCCGCGGTGGAAAAAGGGCTGCGGGAAAGCCTTTCCTCCGGTCCCCTCGCGGGCTATCCCGTGACGGGCGTCAAGGCCGTGTTGTACGACGGCAGCTATCATGAGGTGGACAGCTCGGAAATGGCCTTCAAATCGGCGGCGGCGATCGCCTTCAAGGAAGGGCTCAAAAACGCCTCCCCCGTGCTGCTGGAACCCGTTTACAGGCTGAAAATCGCCGTACCCGGGGATTACCTCGGCGACGTGATGGGCGACATCAACAAGCGCCGCGGCAGGATCATGGGCACCACGACGGAAGGAGAGCTGACCGTCGTCACGGCGGAAGTTCCGCAGGCGGAAATCAAGAAATATACGACCGAGCTCCGCTCCCTCACGCGCGGCAGCGGGAAATTTGTCGCCGAGTTCCTGGACTACGAGGAAGTTCCGCCCATGCTGGCGGATAAAATCCCGCCCCGGAACGCGGACAAAGAATGACGAATCTGCACTTTTCCGCCCTTTGGCGGGAAAGGCCTGAAAAGGTTGCAATCCGCGGTTGTTAAAGCCTTTGCGTGCCGCGGTGCGCGGGCGGGATTTCCCGAGACCCCCCTTCCGGGAAGTCCCGCTTTTCTGTGCCGAAAAGCCGCTGGTTTTCAAGGGACATCGTTCCCCAACGGCAAACTGCCGCTTTAACGCCGCGGCGCCCTCTGAAATGCGGAAAGGCAATAAATCTGTAAATGGGGAAACGCAGGCGATAAACGCCAAATTTATGCAAAACGGTGCGCAAATTCTTGCATATTTTTCCAAATTGTGATATACTTAATTCATGGCACACGACCTCTATAAAAAAGTTTACGACAAACAGGCGGCGTTTTACCGCTCCCGGCCCGCCGCGAAAAAGGCGCTGGCTTTGGGGAATCACTTTCTGACGGCGGCGGTCTTTGCCGCCTATGCGCTGTTTGTACTGATACGCCTGATCGTCGGGCGGGACTCCGCCTATCGCTCGGACGTCATCCGCATCGTCGGCGTCCCGCTGTTATGCCTGCTCGCCGTATCGGTGCTGCGCAACCTCATCGACCGCAGGCGCCCTTACGAGCGGGAGGATATCGACCCCATTCTGAACAAGAAAAAAGCGGGCCATTCTTTTCCCAGCCGCCACGTGGCTTCGGCTTTCGTCATCGGCGTCGTCCTGCTGCGATATGCCGTCTGGGCGGGCGTCCTCGTGCTGCTTGCCGGTATCCTTTTGGGCTATATCCGTTTCGCCGCGGGGCTGCATTATCCTTCCGACCTGTTTGCGGGCGCTGCTTTCGGCGTTCTGTTCGGCCTCATCGCCTTTATCTGAAACGCCCGCACGCCGGCGCCCGAAAGGGCGCCGTCATCATTTCTCCGGATGAAAGCACCCACCTGCCAAACGGTCGGTTTTCTCTTTTCGGGCACGGCCCTGTCTGCTTCTCCAAGCGCCACGCGATCATTTGACGGGCTGCCGGTCGCCGCGTCTGCCGCTTGCCGCCCGCAAACGGCTCTCGGGTCAAAAATATCCAACCGATCCGTTTTGTCCGACTTTGACTGATTTTCAGCAAATTCTTATATCGCTTTCACGTTCTTTCCTGCTATATCCACATGATCTCTTGCTCTAAAATTCGCGATTTCGGTAAACTTCTTCTCAATCCCGCGACGATCGCGGGGTTTTGGGTATACAAAAAACCGGGGCGTTCAGACGAACGTCCCGGTTTTTCGGCCGCAATTTTTATGCGGATTTTTTCTTATAGATAAGCCTGGGCTTGGCGCCGCCCGTCAGGCATTCCTTCGTGACGACCACTTCCTCCACGTCCTCTTCGGAGGGAATCTGATACATGACGTCCGTCATCAGCCCTTCGATGATCGTGCGCAGTCCCCGCGCGCCCGTTTTCAGGCGAATCGCCGTCTGCGCAATCTCGCGCACCGCGTCATCCTCCACCGTCAGCTTGACCCCGTCCAGGCCGATCAGCTTCTGGTACTGCTTGATGATGGCGTTTTTCGGCTCGGTGAGAATCTTTACCAGCGCGTCCTCGCCGAGCGGGTCCAGATTGACGACGATGGGAAGCCTGCCGACAAATTCGGGGATCAGTCCGAATTTGGTGAGGTCCTGCGGCTTTACGTCGTCGAGGACGGAATAATCCACCTCGTCGGAGCCGAGTTTGACCTTGCCGCCGAAACCGAGCGTGGTGTCGTCCTTGCGGGAGGCCACGATTTTGTCCAGCCCCACGAACGCGCCGCCGCAGATGAACAGAATGTTCGTCGTATCGATGCGCAGGCATTCCTGCTGCGGGTGTTTTCTTCCGCCCTGAGGAGGCACGGACGCCACGGTGCTTTCGATGATTTTCAGAAGCGCCTGCTGCACGCCCTCGCCCGAAACGTCGCGCGTGATGGACACATTCTCGCTCTTGCGCGCAATCTTGTCGATTTCGTCGATATAGATGATGCCGCGCTGCGCCCGCTCGATGTCGTAATCGGCGTTCTGAATGAGTTTGAGCAGGATATTTTCCACATCTTCGCCGACGTACCCCGCTTCGGTGAGGGTGGTGGCGTCGCTGGTCGCAAAGGGAACGTTGAGGATTTTTGCCAACGTCCGCGCGAGCAGCGTCTTGCCGCAGCCCGTGGGGCCGAGAAGCAGAATGTTGCTCTTTTCGATCTCCACCCCGTCGTCCGCCTTTCCGGCCTTGAGCAGGGAATTGATTCGCTTATAATGATTGTACACGGCGACGGACAAAACCTTTTTCGCCTTGTCCTGCCCGACGATGTATTTATCCAGCTCCTCTTTGAGCTCGGCGGGCTTTTTGAGGGGCACCTCCGCCGTCGCCGTATCCTTTTCGTCGGTTTCGTCCATCATCGCCTTGCAGATTTCGACGCAGTCGTCGCAGATGAATACCCCGTCGGGCCCCGCGATCAACCGCCGTACTTCGTCCTTCGATTTTCCGCAGAAGGAACAATGCTGTTCATGTTTTTGCATATGCCGTTTACTCCCTTTTCCGATGATTGAAAAATCTCGCGCAAAATCCCCCTCCGGAGCGACGCGCGAGAATATTTTCCTGTCTTATCCGTCCCGCGCGGCGTTTAGCGCCGGACGAATACTTTATCGATGAGTCCGTACACCCGCGCCTCTTCCGCGGACATATAATTGTCGCGGTCGGTATCCCGCTCGATGGTCGCGAGGTCTTTGCCCGTATTTTCGGACAAAATGCGGTTCATCTTCGCCTTGGTGCGCAAAATATGCTCTGCCTGAATTTTGATGTCGCTGGCCTGGCCCTGGGCCCCGCCCAAAGGCTGGTGAATCATGATCTCCGAATTGGGCAGCGCAAACCGCTTCCCCTTCGTCCCGCTCGAAAGCAGAAAGGCGCCCATCGACGCGGCCAGCCCGATGCAGATGGTGGAAACGTCGCACTTGACGTAATTCATCGTGTCGTAAATCGCCATGCCCGCCGATACCGAGCCGCCAGGAGAATTGATGTACAGATTGATGTCCTTCCCCGGCTCCTTGCCCTCGAGATAGATGAGCTGCGCCACGACCGTGTTTGCCACCGCATCGTCGATTTCGCCGCTCAGAAACACGATTCTGTCCTCCAGCAGCCGGGAATAGAGGTCATACGAACGCTCGCCCGTACTCGTCCGCTCCACGACATAGGGAATCAGAATATTTTTTTCGTTCATTCCTTATTCTCCTCGATATACATTTCATTGTTCGCTTTCAGGAAGGCGAACAATTTGGTGACGATGATATCGCTGCGGATATAATCGTACTGCCGGGGATCCATGGTCTTTTTGTACTCCTCGGCGCTCTTGTCCACGGAAGCGGCCTGTTCGGCGACCTTTTCCTCCACTTCCTCGTCCGTCGCCTCTATCTTCTCGTCCTTGATGATCTTGGAGATGGTCAGCTGATTGAGGACGTTCTTTCTCGCCTGGTCCTCGTAATTCTTGCGGAACTCGGACAAAGGCACCTTGATGAAATCGAGATAGTCCTGCAATTTCAGGCCCTGATACATCAGCTGATATTCAAATTTCTGCAGGAGGGAATCCACTTCCCGGTCTATCATCGCCTGCGGGATTTCCGCCTCCGCCGTCGCGGCAATCGCGTCGAGAATGCTGTTTTCGGTCGCGTCCGTGGAATTGCGCTCCGCCTGTTTTTCCAGGCGCTCCTTCACCTTGGCGCGGTAGTCGGCCACCGTCTCGCTCCCCGTCGCGTCCTTGATGAACGCATCGTCGAGCTCGGGCAGCTCCCTGCCCTGCAGCGAATTGAGGGTGACCGCAAACACGGCGTCCTTGCCCTTGAGCGCCTCCGCCTGATAATTGTCGGGAAATTTGACGTTGACGTCCTTCTTCTCCCCGATCTTCATGCCGATGACCTGGTCTTCAAACCCGGGAATGAACTGCCCGCTGCCGAGGGTGAGGTCGAATTTCTCCGCCTCGCCGCCCTCAAATTTCACGCCGTCCACCGTCCCGACGAAATCGATGTTGGCGATATCGCCCTTTTCCGCCGCGCGGTCGGTGACCTCCACTTTGCGGGCGTTGCGCTCGCGCAGGCGCTCGAGCTCGGCGTCGACGTCGGCATCCTTTACAGTATACGCAAATTCCCTGATTTTCATACCTTTGTAGGACCCGATCTTCACGTCCGGACGGACGGGCGTCACCGCCGTCAGCACCACCTTGTCGTCGGAAATGTCGTCCACCGACAATTCGGGATCGCCGACCGCCGTAAACTCCTCCTTTTTCTCGTCGAGGATCTTTCCGTAATTTTCGGAAAAGAGGATATTCAGCCCCTCCTCGTAAAAGACTCCTTTACCGTAAGCGTGTTCGATGACGTTTTTGGGCGCCTTGCCCTTGCGGAACCCGTTGACGGAAAACCTGCCCCTCGTCTTTGCATACGCCTTGTTGAGGGCGTCTTTCCATTCCGTTCCGTCGAATTCGACGGTGATTTTCACCGTGCTCTTTTCAGCCGCTTCTGTCGTGTACTTCATGATATACTTCTCCTAAAAAATAAATGCTTCCGTTCCTTTCGGCATTCCCCTGCGGCAAGGCCGCGGAGAGATTCTTTGCCGTGCAAGCTACATTTTATCATATTCTTCCGAGAAAAGAAAGCATTTTCGTTTACAAATTCCGATTTTTACGCTATAATTTAGAAAAAATCCCCGTCCGAAAAAAACTTTCGACAAAATAGCGCCCCTTTCGTTGCCCCGCACGGACAGCCCGTAAACCGTCAAAACGCGGAGAAGGGTTGCAGATTGCGCCCGAGCCCGGAAGCTTCGGCGAAGGGAGCGTACACA
>CALWAU010000043.1 GCA_944375795.1 uncultured Clostridia bacterium
TGATTGCAGCGGACTGACGAGCGTGGAAATTCCGGACAGTGTGACAAGTATCGAGTACGGTGCGTTTCAAAATTGCAGCAGCTTGACGAGCGCTATATTTGAAAATCCGAATGGTTGGTCGGTGGACGGCACAAGCCTTGCAAGCAGTAACCTTTCCGACCCTGCCACTGCGGCGAGATATCTTACTTCGGTTTATAGTGGTATTTCTTGGAAACGCAATTAAAATCAAAGATGTCCGGAAAAAGCAAAAGCGGGGCCGAAAGGCTCCGCTTTTTGCCGATTTAAGTCAGGCGAAACGCGGCATAAGGGCAGGACAATCCCTCAGTCTGCCTGCGGCAGCCAGCTCCCTTTACACAAAGGAGCCTTGGGAAGAAGCCGCCGCTCTGTCACTCCCTTTGCACAAAGGAGCCTTGGAGAGAAAACCGCATTGCAGTCCCTTTGCACAAAGGAGCCGGAGGGACAACGAAAGTAAAAACCCGCCCGAAGGCGGGTTGTCGTTACCGCAGTTTGGCGCCGCAGTGGTTGCAAAAGGCGCTGTCGGAGGGAATGTCTTTTCCGCAGGCGGGACAGACGGAGCGGAGGGGCTTCCCGCAGCCCTTGCAGAATTTGCTTCCCTTTTCGTTCCGTTCCCCGCAGGCGGGGCAAACGGCCGTTTCTTCCGCGTTTTGCGCTTCCCGTGCGGCGGAGACGACGTCGCCGACGGCGGGGCGCAATTCGCCGGCCGCTTCGTTGATGACGGGCACCGATTCGTTTTTGACGTATGTGTTTATTTCGCGGCGGAAGCCCATGGAGAGCAATCCTCCGCCCACGGCGCACATCGGCAGTCCGAGAATGGCGCACCAGAACAAGCCGGGGGGACTTCCCGACCCGAAAGAGGAGAACAGGCTGATGAAGCCGATGGCGGCGAAAACGATTCCGGCCGCGAGGACGATTCCTCCGGCAATTTTGAGAATTTTTTTCGTCTTTTCGTGTTCGGGAGAGCGGGTATTTTTGTCGGGCATGGCTGTACCTCCTTTGCGCTGTCCGCGCGGAAAAAAATCGGAAAAAAAGCAAAAAACCTCCGGGTTTTCCGGAGGCCTTTTGCAAGTTGGTGGACGCGAAAGGGCTCGAACCTTCGACCTCTACCATGTCAAGGTAGCGCTCTAACCAGCTGAGCTACGCCTCCGTAATCTTGCTTTGATATTATAGCAGATAATTTTTTTTCCGTCAACTGATTTTCGGCGGATTTCGCATTTTCGCAAAAGTTTTTGCAAAAAGGCGGCGATTGCCGTTTTTTGGCGGGCGCATCGTTGACTTTTCGATGGAAAATGGGATATAATAAAGACAGAGGCATTTTTACGGGAGGACATTATGGGAGGTACGGTGGCGCTCGGGCTGCTTTTGCCCTTTGCCGGTACGACGCTCGGCGCGGCGATGGTCTTTTTTCTGAAAAGGGAAATTGCTCCGAAATTGCAAAAGCTGCTTTTGGGTTTTGCGTCCGGCGTGATGATCGCCGCGTCCGTCTGGTCGCTCATTCTCCCTTCGGTGGAACTCGCGAGGGAGAGCGGGATAATCGAATGGCTCCCCGCCGCCGCGGGATTTGTCGGGGGAATGCTCGTTCTGCTCCTCCTCGATTCGGTCGTGCCGCATCAGCATCTGGATTCGGACAAACCGGAGGGGCACAAATCCGCCCTCGGAAAGACCAAGCTGCTCTTTCTTTCGGTGACGCTGCACAACGTACCGGAGGGCATGGCGGTGGGGGCGGTCTTTGCGGGCCTGATCGCCGCGGGAGAGGAGATTTCCGCCGCGGCGGCGCTTTCGCTGTCCGTCGGCATCGCGCTGCAGAATTTCCCCGAGGGCGCCATCGTTTCCATGCCCCTGAAGGGAACGGGAAAGAAGGGCAGGGCATTTCTCTACGGCTTTCTTTCGGGCGCCGTGGAGCCGGTCGCGGCCCTGATTACCGTTTTGTTTTCGGGCGTCATTCTGCCCGTGCTTCCCTATCTTTTGTCCTTTGCGGCGGGCGCGATGATCTACGTCGTGGTGGAGGAACTCATTCCCGAATCGCAGAGCGGCGAGCATTCCAATATCGCCACGATAGGGGTCATGCTCGGATTTGTCGTCATGATGATTATGGATATGGCGCTGGGATGAAGCGCCGGAAAAAACTCGGAAAGGAGGCAGGGGATGCGTAAAAGCGAAAAAAACGGCGTTCAGGCGGCGGATAAGACGGATTTGCAGATTTTATCCCTGCTGCGGGATGACGCCCGCATGTCCGTCAAACACATCGCGGAAAAGACTTATCTTTCTCCGACGGCGATTTCCGCCCGCATAGAAAAGCTGGAACGGGACGGCTACATAGAGGGATATCACACCCGCATCAATCCGCAGGCGTTCGGCTTCAATATCAAGGCGTTTATCAATCTGGAAGTCGAACCCGTTCAGAAAAAGGAATTTTATCCCTATATCCGTTCCTGTCCCAACGTCGTGGAGTGCAACTGCGTGACGGGGGATTATGCCATGCTGATAGAGGTGCTTTTCCGCACGACGGACGAACTCGATCATTTCATCAACGAGCTGCAGCATTTCGGCAAGACCAAGACGCAGATTGTATTTTCCACCTCCGTCGAACACCGCGATTCCTTCCTCGATCTGGAATAGCGTATTCCCGTTGTTTTCGGCGTTTTCCGCGCTTTTTCGCGGGCGGAAAAATCGGGGCGCTGTTTCACGTGAAAAGACAGGGAGGGATTCATGACGCTGCTCGAACGAAGCGCGGCCTGCGCCGCGGATGCGGAAAAATATCTGCTCCCCGTTCTGCGGAGCGGAGAGGCGGAAAAAATGAAAGCGCACGTACAGCACGGGGGCGTAAGCACCTACGAGCATTGTTTCAACGTGGCAAAATGCAGCCTGTATCTCGCCCGGAAGTGGAAATGGAAGGTGGACGAGGAGGAGTTGGTTCTGGGCGCTTTCCTGCACGATTTTTATCTTTACGATTGGCACGTGAACAGGCGCCGCGGTCGGCTGCACGGCTTTTGCCATACCGCTTTGGCGGCAAAAAACGCGCGGGAAATTTTCGGCGTGGACGATAAGGTGTATTATATCATCCGCACGCATATGTTTCCGCTCACGCTCTTCTGGATGCCGCGGTCGGCGGAGGGCTGGCTGGTATGTCTGGCGGACAAATACTGCGCCCTCAGGGAAACCTCCGCGCGCGGATACGGGCGATAAAATATCCCCTCGGAAGAAATTCCGAGGGGATTTCGTCGGATTCAGTTTTTCGCGTTGAGCGAAAAGAGATAGTAGAAAACCGCAAAGAGAATGATGTTGACGAGATAGATGACGGGCAAAATTACGTACGCGAGCAATTCGCGGGGCTGTTTGAGGTCCGCTTTGAGATAGACCGCCACCATGCTGACGACGATGACGCCTATCACGAAGATGATGGAGGCGTTGAGGAGATATCCCGGGTGTTTTCCCCGCCTCGCCTGGGGGCGATAACCGCAGGCATAGAGGACGGTGCACAGCAGGAAGCCCGCAAGTCCCACGCCGCAGCCCACGGCCGGATACAGGCCGGAAACGTTCAGCCTGTCCTTGACGAAGAAGATGACCAGGCTTTCGGCCAGAATGATGCAGAAAGTGATGAGGGCGGATTTGAAGAGGGTCAGCCCCTTGTTGAAGAACGCGGGGGCGGAGGCCGGCGCCTCTGCTTTATTCTTTCCCGCATCCATGCTTCCCGCCGTCTTTAAGCGGATGCCGTCCGTTTGGGCGCGCCGGCGGAGGTCGTCGAGATCGATTCCCTCCTGTTTTGCGGCCGCCGGAGCGGTTGCCGGCGCGGGCGCCGTTCGCGGTTGGGCGGGGCGGCGGTATTCGTTCTCCAAAAATCCCGAAGGGGCGGGATAGGGAACGCCGTAGCCGGGATAGGGGGGCTCGGCGGAGCCGTTCGCGTATTCCGCGGCATAGCGGCGGGAATTGAATTCGCGGCGCGCCGCGTTCAATGCGTTTTCGCGGCTTTCGAGGTCGAGCTCCCGCTCTTTGAGTGCGGCGAGCTGTTTGTCGATGTCCGCATTCTTTTCCTGATATTCCGCCGCGGTTTCCAGCTTTTTCTTTTCCGTTTCCAGCTGCGCCTTTTCAAATTCCGTCTTTTGTTTTTCAAACGCTTCCTTGTCTTCGTCCAGCTTGGAACGCTGCGCTTCCAGGGTCTGCTTTTCTTCCTCGAACTTTTGCTTTTCCGTCCGGAAGGCGTTTTGTTCTTCGTTGAACCGCGCGAGTCCGTCGTTGAATTGCTTCACCTGTGCGTTGTAGGAGGCGAGCCTGTCCGCAAAATCGAACTGCTGCGCCGCCAGCGTGTTTTTCTGGGTCATGAAATCGAGCTGCTGCTGATTGTAGATGGCCTGCCGTGCGGCGAGATCCTTTTGCTGCCGGCGGAAAGCTTCGATGTCGTTTTGCAGCTGTTCGCCGCTGCGCATCAACTCGTTCTGTCGGGCGGCGAGGTCGTCCCGTTGCCTCTGAACGTCCGCGGCGGAGGTGTCCGTCTGCGTCTGTCGGCTCTCTATCGCCCGTTGGTGCTCCTGCAGGGAATATTCCTTTTCGGTCAGCTCGTAGTTTTTCTTTTCCAGCTCGTTCTGCCTTTCCGCAAGCTCTCTCTGCGCCGTTTCGAGGGAGAGTTTTTCCGATTGCAGGCCTTCTTCCCGCTCCCGTATTTCGTTTTCTTTTTCGTCGAGGCCGCGGCGTTCGGAGAGGAGGGCTTCCCGCTGTCCGTCGAGATCGGTTTTGTCCCGTTCGTATGCGGCGCGTTCTTCTTCCCATTCGGCGCGCAGGCGTTCGTATTCTTCCCGTTCTTCGGCGAGGGCATTCTCGCGCTCCCGTATCGCCGTCTCCCGCGCTTCCAGCTCCGTGGCGGTGCTTTCGACGTTTTCGCCGGAGGAACGGACGGTCTCGTTCATTTCGTCGATGGAACGCTCGCGGGAGGCGAGTTCCTCCTCCTTTTCCGCAAGCCGCGCTTTGAGCGCTTCCAGCTCCGCCGTCCTTTCTTCCGTTTCCCGCTTTTCCGCTTCGAGCTGCCGCATTTGCTCGTCGATCTGCGCCTGGCGGGCGCTGAGTTCCACGGAGCGGTTATAGTGCTCGGCGGTCTTGTTTTCGAGGTCGTTTTTCAGAAGATTGAGCGCTTCTTCCTGGGAGGAGAGGGCGTTTCTGAGCGTGGCGATGTCAGATTTCTTTTCCTCCAGCTCGGCGCGCATTTCTTCCAGATCTTCGCTCTCCGCCTGCCGGTCCTGCATGGCGGTCTTTTCTTCTTCCAGCTGCGTTCTCTCCGCCTGAATGCGGGAGAGTATCTCATAATTTTCCGCCGTTTTCCTGTCGAGTTCTTCGCGGAGCCCGTCGAGCGCGCGCGTCTTTTCTTCCAGCTCGGCGCGCTGCGTTTCCGCTTCGGCTTCCGCTTTCTTCAGTTTTTCTTCCGCGTTTTCGATTTCCCGACGCTTTTCTTCGAGGGCTTCTTCCGCCCGTTGCAGGGCAGTCTCCCGTTCGGTCAGCTCCGATTGCTTCGTTTCGGAATCGGAAAGGGCCTCGGAGAGGGCGTCCTCCCGTTCCGCGAGCGCGGCGCGCGCTTCTTCCAGCTCCTTCTTCTTTTCGTCGAGTTCCGCTTGCAGCTCGTCCAGATTTTTCTGTTTTTCGTCCAGCTCGGATTGCAGGGAGAGGAGTTCGGACTGCTTGTCCGCCAGTTCTTCGGTGCGGGAGGATGTCTCCGCGCGCACCTCGTCGAGCTCGGTGATCTTTTCGTCGATCTCGATTTTCTGCGAATCGATTTTCCCTTTCAGGGAATCGATTTCCGCCCGCTGCCGCTCGAGCTCGTCCTTTGCTTCGCTTATCTCGCGCTGCTTTTCGTTCAGCTCAAATTCCTTTGCGTCGATTTCCGACTGCTTGTCGGCCAGCGCGCGTTCCTTTTCCTCCAATTCTTCTTTCTGCGTGCGGATCTTCTCTTTCAGCTCGTTGAAATCCGATTTCTGCGTGCTCAGAGAGGAGCTTTGCACGGAGAGGAGGGAGCGTTCCCGCTGCAGTTCGTTGCGGAGATTGTTGAGGGCGTTTCTTTCTTCCTCCAAGGCCGATTCGCGCGCGGCGAGCGTCTTTTTGATATCGAGCAGCTCTTTCTGCTTTTCCGTGATAAAGGAAAAGTCGTAGTGGGCGTTGCCGTCCGAAATCAGGCTGTCGATGACCGTGCGGGAATATTCCCATTCGGACAAATCGCGCTGCGTCACCTCTTTTCCCTTTTCCGTGAGACGGAAATATTTCCGCCTGCCGCCGTTGGAAAAGTCCCCGTAATAGGATTCGACGTATTTCAGGGATTCGAGGCGCTTTAAGGCGCTGTAAAGGGTGGGCTGTTTCAGGGTATACAGTCCGCCGCTCTTTTTCTCGATTTCGTTGATGATGTCGTAGCCGTACTTGTCCCCGTCGTACAGGCTCCGCAGAATAATGGTGTTGATGTGCCCGCGAATGAGATCGGAGCTTATCGTGGTGATGCCCTGTTCCTCCGCGCCGCCCGTCAGGGAGAAATCTTCCAGCTCGTCCACTCTCGTCTTTTCTTCCTGCGTCATGGTCCGCCCTCCTTCGTGTATTTGTCTGACATAGTATAGGTTGTCTGCGAGAATACAATAAATATCTTATATATAGTATTATACAACAAATAATTCCATAAGTCAACGGGAATCGACAAAAAACTTGTCCGTTTTTCGCTTTTTTTCTCCTTTTTTGCCGATTTTGCGGACATTTTTCCGATTGTCGTAAAAAGGGCTTTGCGCGGCGTTGACATTTTTTTCCGGACGGTGTATAATACAGGTATGAATGTTTACGAACATATCAGAGAGTTTGACGTCAGGTATTGCGACGTCGATTTCAAGGACGAACTCAAGCCTTCCGCGATGCTCGCGTATTTTGAAGAAGCGGCCTGTTCGAGCGCGGACGAGCTCGGCTTCGGCTACGCCCGCCTCAAACCGATGGGGTTTACCTTCATGCTCACCAATATCCGCTGCCGCCTGTATCGGCCCGTTCTGCTCGGCGCCCGCGTGACCGTGAAAACCTGGCCGACGCCGCCCTCGTATGTGGTGTTCGGGAGAGAATACAAGATTTTGTCGGAAGGCGGGGAATGCCTGGCGGACGCCACCTCCCGTTGGTGCGTCGTCGATCTGAAGAACGGAAAGGTGCAGCCCTCCAAAGTGTTTCCGGAGCAGGATTACGCTTCTTACAATCGCGCGCGGGCGCTGGACTGCAACCGCTGGAAATTTCCCGCGTATCCCGCGGACGAGGGGGAGCCTCGCTTTTCCATGACCGTCGCCAATTCGGAGTACGACCACAACATGCACGTCAACAACACCCGCTATGCGGACTACTGTTTCAACTGCTTCTCTTTGAAGGAGCTCGCCGCCCGTTCCCTGAAAGAATTTTCGCTCGGCTATCTCCGGCAGTGCCGGGAGGGGGACGGCCTCCGATTCGTGCGCAGAGAGGCGGAGGAAGGCGTCTTTCAGGTCGAGGGCTTCAACGAAGCGGGCGAAAACGTCGTGCGGTCGGAGATCCGCTTCGGGAACTGAAAAGTTCTCCGAATCGAAGATTTTATAAAAATATACAGTATAAACCTTTTATAATGAATAAAACACAAAAAAGAATCTCAAAAAATTTATAAAAAGTCAAAATAAGGCCTCGTATTTGCTTGACGGGGCCGTTTTCGTGTAGTATAATAAAGCGCGACATCCGGAACAAAACGGCCGGAGCATCGGAAGAAAAAAATCATATTCGGAGAACGGACATGGAAAACAAGGAAAACATCAAAAAAATCGTACTCGCGTATTCGGGCGGATTGGATACGTCCATCATCATTCCCTGGCTGAAAGAGAACTACGGGAATCCCGAGATCATCGCCGTTTCCGCCGACGTCGGACAGGAATCGGAGCTGGAAGGGCTGGAGGAAAAGGCGCTGAAAACGGGCGCGTCCAAGCTCTACATAGAGGACCTCAGAAAGGAATTTATCGAGGACTACATTTATCCCACCGTGCAGGCGGGCGCCAAGTATGAGGACAAATATCTGCTCGGCACCTCCTTTGCGCGCCCCGTCATCGCCAAGCGGCTTGTGGAAATCGCCAAGAAGGAAGGGGCGGACGCCATTTGCCACGGCTGCACGGGCAAGGGGAACGATCAGGTGCGTTTCGAGCTGACGATCAAGGCGTTTGCGCCCGAAATGAAGATCATCGCGCCCTGGCGTATCTGGAACATCAAGAGCCGCGAGGAGGAAATCGAGTACGCGGAGGCGCATCACATCCCTTTGAAAATTACGCGCGAGACCAATTATTCCAAGGACAAAAACCTGTGGCATCTCTCGCACGAGGGCCTCGACCTCGAGGACCCCGCCAACGAGCCCGATTACGATAAGATCTGCGAGCTCGGCGTTTCGCCCTGGGCGGCGCCCGATAAGCCTACGTACCTTACCATTCATTTTGAGAAGGGCATTCCCACGGCGATCGACGGGAAGGAGATGGACAGCGTTTCCCTCATCGGAAAGCTGAACGAGGTCGGCGGCGCCAACGGCGTGGGGCTTTGCGACATGGTGGAAAACCGCCTTGTCGGCATGAAGTCCCGCGGGGTATACGAAACGCCGGGCGGCACTATTCTCTATACCGCGCACGAGCTTCTCGAGTCCATTTGCCTCGACAAAGCGACGATGCATTTCAAACAGCACGTCGCCATCAAGTTCGGCGAAATGGTGTACGACGGGCAGTGGTTCACGCCGCTGCGCGAGGCGCTGAGCGCGTTCGTGACCGAGACGCAGAAGACGGTGACGGGGGACGTGAAGCTGAAAATTTACAAGGGCAACGTGATGAACGCGGGAATCACCTCCCCGTATTCCCTGTACAGCGAAGATATCGCGACGTTCGATGACGACGGCGGCGCCTATCATCAGAACGATGCCGAGGGCTTCATCAATCTCTTCGGACTTCCCATCAAGGTCAAGGCGCTGCTCGACGCGAAAAAGCTCAAATAAGCCGCACCTTTGTCGTGCAAAGAACAAGTAGTATGTATAACGTATTTATAGACGGCCGGGAAGGAACGACGGGATTACAGATATACGAGCGTCTTATGTCACGCAAAGATGTTTCGTTGCTCACCCTTTCCGAGGAGCTCCGCAAGGACGCGGGTGCGAGAAAGGAAATGATAAATCGGGCGGACGTCGTGTTTCTGTGTCTGCCCGACGATGCGGCGAGGGAGGCCGCGGGCCTGTGCGAAAATCCCGCGACGAAAATCATCGACGCCTCTACGGCGCATCGGACTTCGCCCGGATGGGCGTACGGCTTTCCCGAGCTGTCGCCCGCCTTTCGTTCGGAAATCGCCTCGTGCGGGCGCATCGCCAATCCCGGCTGCCACGCGAGCGGCTTTATCTCGATTGTCTATCCGTTGGTTTCCGCGGGGATCGTGGGGGCGGATTATCCCTTCGTCGCCCATTCCGTGACGGGGTACAGCGGCGGGGGGAAGAAGATGATCGCCGAATATCGTTCGGCGGAGCGGGACGGGGAGTTGGACAGCCCCCGGCAATACGGCCTGTCCCTGCATCATAAGCATCTGCCCGAAATGACGAAGGTGTGCGGGCTCTCCCGCACGCCGATTTTCCAGCCGATCGTCGCCGATTTTTATGCGGGGATGTGCGTATCGGTGCCGCTGTTTGCGGATCTGATGAAAGTCCGGCTTTCGCCCGACGGCCTGCGCGATTTTTACCGCGATTTTTATCGGCGGGCGAAGCTGATTTCCGTGGACGGCGGGACGCATTCCTATCTCGGCGCCAACGTTTTGGCGGGGAGCGACCGCATGGAGCTCTACGTGGACGGAAACGACGGACAGCTGCTCGTTTCGTCGAGGTTCGACAATCTCGGCAAGGGCGCTTCGGGCGCGGCCGTGCAGAACATGAATATATCGCTCGGTCTGGACGAAACCGCGTTTTTGCGCGGCGTCTGAACGGAGCGGAAACAGAGGTTACGGAGTTATGAGGAAGAACGGAGTCAACAGAGAAATGAAGCCGATAGAAGGCGGCGTCTGCGCGCCGGCGGGATTTTCGGCGAACGGCGTCCATTGCGGCATTCGCAAGAATAAAGAGAAAAAGGATCTGGCGCTCATCGTCTGCGAAAAGCGCGCGGCGACGGCGTGCGTATATACGACCAATCTGGTCAAGGGCGCGCCCATTTTGGTGACGCAGAAGCACGTTGCGGACGGCTACGCGCGCGCCGTGATCGTCAACAGCGGCAACGCGAATACCTGTAACGCCGACGGCGTGGAAATCGCGGAGAAAATGTGCGCGCTCGTCGAAAAGCACTGCGGTATCTCCGCGGACGACGTGGTCGTCGCCTCGACGGGGGTCATCGGACAGAAGCTTTCCCTCGAGCCCATCGCGCAGGGGATGGACGCGCTCGTTTCCGGGCTGGGGAGCGGGGCGGAAAACAGCCTCGCGGCGGCGGAGGCGATCATGACGACGGACACGGTCGTCAAGGAACTCTCCTATCAATTCGAGCTGGGCGACATCAAGTGCCGCATCGGCGCGATCTGCAAGGGCGTGGGTATGCTCTGTCCCAATATGGCGACGATGCTGATGTTCATCACGACGGACGTCAACATTACGCCGCAGATGCTGCAAAAGGCAATTTCCGCCGACGTGCGGGACTCGCTCAACATGGTGAGCGTGGACAGGGACACCTCCACCAACGATACCCTCTGCATCATGGCGAGCGGGCTCGCGGGGAATGCGGTCATTGACCGCCCCGATACCGACTATAAAAAATTCTGCCGGGCGCTGCACGCGGTGACCGCGGCGATGTGCCGCAAGATCGCCGCCGACGGAGAGGGCGCGACCAAGCTGATCGAATGCGTCGTCGCGGGCGCGAAGTCCAAGCAGGTCGCCCGGACGGTCGCGAAATCCGTCGTCTGCTCCAACCTCCTCAAAGCCGCGATTTTCGGCGCGGACGCCAATTGGGGGCGGGTGCTGTGCGCGATCGGCTATTCCGGGGCGGACGTGGACGTGCACAAAATCGGCGTATCCTTCCGTTCCGCGGCGGGGAAAATCGAGGTGTGCGAGGACGGAATGGGTATTCCCTTTTCCGAAGAGGCCGCCAAGAAGATCCTCAGCGAAAAGGAGATCGAAATCCGGATAGAGCTGCACGACGGAAATTACGGCGCCACGGCCTGGGGCTGCGACCTGACCTACGAGTACGTGCACATCAACGGCGATTATCGCAGCTGATTGCGGATTTTTACGGCGGGAAATCCTTTTCCCGCGCGAAAGCCCTCCCGAAAGGTTGACAAAGCGGGGCGGCTGTGTTATAATAGAAAAAATAGACGGGTGACGAGATGATTTCCAAGCAGGAACAGGCGGAATTTCTGGCCGAGGCCATGCCTTACATCAAAAAATATAACGATAAGGTGCTCGTGATCAAATACGGCGGCAACGCGATGATCAACGAGGAACTCAAAACTTCCGTCATGCGGGATATCGTGCTGCTGCAGCTGGTGGGGATCAAGGTGGTCCTCGTGCACGGCGGCGGCCCGGAGATTTCCGAAATGCTCAAACGGGTGGGCATCGAAAGCCGCTTTGTGGGCGGTCTGCGCTATACCGACGCCGAAACGGCAGAAATCGTCCGCATGGTCCTGGCGGGCAAAATCAACAAGGCGCTCGTCAATCAGCTGGAGTCCTGCGGCGGCAAGGCGATAGGCCTTTGCGGAATCGACGGGCATATGCTCGGCTGCGAGAAGGAGAGCGAGGAACTCGGCTTCGTCGGCAAAATCGTCGACGTGAACATCAAAATTATCGAAGATTGCCTGAACGCGGGGTATATTCCCGTCATTTCCACGGTCGGATACGACGACGAAGGGAACGTTTACAACATCAACGCCGACACCGCGGCGTCCGTGATCGCGGGCGAGCTGCAGGCGGAAAGCATGATTCTGATGACGGATATCCGCGGACTTCTGGAAAATAAGGACGACGAAAACTCGCTCATCAAGCGGGTATATGTATCCGATATTCCTTCCCTTATCAAACAGGGGATTATTTCGGGCGGTATGATCCCCAAGGTCGAATGCTGTCGGGAAGCCATTCGCCGGGGCGTCAAAAAAGTATTCATCACCGACGGCAGGGTCAATCATTCCGTTTTGATGGAATTGCTCTCCGACGAGGGCATGGGAACAATGTTCGTGAACGGGGACTGATTTTTTGCGAAATCAGTCTTATTTTTTGAAGAGGCGCCCGGAGACGGGCGAAAAAACTATGAATTTCGAGCAAATCAAAGAGAGTGACGCGGCGCATATCGCGCCGACATACAATCGTTTTTCGGTCGCGTTGGAGAGCGGCGAGGGCGCCACGCTGACCGATACGGCGGGAAAGAAATACATCGATTTTACGAGCGGCATCGGCGTAAATATTTTCGGCGTCAACGACGGGCAATGGAAAAGCGCCGTCATCGCGCAGCTGAATAAGGTACAGCATACCTGCAATTTGTATTATACCGAGCCGCAGACCCGCCTTGCGGCGCTCCTGTGCGAGAAGTCGGGGGCGAAAAAGGTCTTTTTCGGCAACTCGGGCGCGGAGGCCAACGAATGCGCCATCAAAGCGGCGAGAAAATATTCTTTCCGGAAATACGGGGAGGGTCGGTACGAAATCGTCACCCTCGTAAACGGCTTTCACGGGCGCACGCTCGCGACGCTGGCCGCGACCGGACAGGAGGAATTTCATAAATATTTCGGGCCTTTTCCCGGCGGTTTCGTCTATGCCGAGCCCGAATTTGCGGCCGTGAAGGAAAAGATCTCCGAAAAAACCTGCGCCGTCATGATGGAGCTTATTCAGGGCGAGAGCGGCGTACACGTGCTCGACGAGAACTTTGTCAGACAGATTACCGAATATTGCCGGGCGAAAGATATCCTTGTCATCGTCGATGAAGTGCAGTCGGGAAACGGCAGAACGGGTTACATGTATTCCTATCAGGGGTATGGTATTATTCCTGACATAGCAACGACGGCGAAGGGGCTGGGGGGCGGTTTGCCGATCGGTGCCTGCCTGTTGTTTGAAAAGACGGCGGACGCGTTTTCCTGCGGGGACCACGGCTCCACGTTCGGCGGAAATCCCGTCGTCTGCGCGGGCGCCGTAAGCATCGTCGAAAGGCTGACGGACGACCTCTTTCTCGAGGTGCGCGCCAAGGGCGATTACCTGAAAACTTTTCTCTCCAAGATAAAGGGAGTGGAAGAAGTGACGGGAAAGGGGCTGATGATCGGGCTAAAACTGCATCCGGGCGTTTCGGTGCGCGCGGCGGCGGAGAAGTGTCTCGAAAAGGGACTGATGGTGCTGACGGCGCACGACCGGCTGCGCCTGCTCCCGCCCCTGACCATCACAAAGACGGAAATGAACGAAGGACTGAAAATATTGAACGAGGTATTGGCGGAATGAAACATTTACTCAAGCTCGGCGATTTGTCGAGGGAAGAAATTCTGGGCATTCTCAATCTGGCGGATCAGCTCAAGTACGAAAGGAAAAACAACATCCACAAGGACTATCTGAAGGGCAAGAAGCTCGGCATGATTTTCCAGAAGTCGTCCACGCGCACGAGGGTATCTTTCGAGGTGGGCATGTACGAGTTGGGCGGTTACGCGCTCTTTTTGTCCGACCGCGATCTGCAGATCGGGCGGGGGGAACCTGTGCAGGATACGGCGCGCGTGCTTTCCCGCTATCTGGACGGGCTGATGATCCGCACCTTTGCGCAGAGTGAGGTGGAGGATTTCGCGAAATACGGTTCCATTCCCGTCATCAACGCGCTCACCGATTACGCGCATCCCTGTCAGGTGCTCGCGGATCTCATGACCATACGCGAATATAAGGGCTCTTTCAAGGGCTTGAAGATGTGCTTTGTGGGCGACGGCAACAATATGGCAAATTCGCTCATGGTCGGCGCGCTGAAAACGGGCATGAAATTTTCCATCGCCTGTCCCGAGGGCTACGAGCCGGACGGGGCGCTCCTCGAATGGGCGAAGGGCTTCGGCGATGATTTCGAGATGACGACGGACGTCAAAAAGGCCGCGGAGGGGGCGGACGTGCTGTATACCGACGTCTGGGCGTCTATGGGCCAGGAGGAAGAAAGGGCGCTGCGCGAAAAGGCGTTTAAGGGCTATCAGATCAACGCGGAGGTGATGGCCTGCGCGGGGAAGGACGCGATGGTGCTGCACTGCCTGCCTGCGCATCGCGGCGAGGAGATCACCGAAGATGTGCTGGAAGCGCACGCCAGGGAGATCTTCGACGAGGCGGAAAACAGATTGCACGCCCAGAAAGCGGTCATGTGCAAGCTGATGCGGGACTGAGGTCGACAGCCGTATGCCGGAAAGGGAGAAAGTTTCGGACGATTGGCGATACTTAAACGGCAGCTATCTGCGCGGGCGCACGTTTGAATATCGCGCCTACGGTCCGGCGGAGCCGGGTGGCGACCACGATCACTGCGCGTTTTGTTGGGCGAAATTTCTTCCGTATCCGGCGGGAGAGGCGCAGACGGAGGGCTGGGTCACGGTCTGGAAAGAGGCCTATTCGCCGGGGCGGCACGACGCGCGCCGGGGAAAGGACGGAAGCCTTGCCGTGCCCGTCGTAGGCCGTGCGGGAAACGAAGCGGTGCAGGCCCGTTGGGTCTGCCGGAAGTGCTTCGACGATTTCAGAGATGTTCTCGATTTGAAAGCGAAATAAAAAAACGAAGGAAAGCCATGAAGAAAAAAGTTTATCTGACCTTGCAAAACGGAAAGGTGTTTCAGGGATACCGTTTCGGCGCGGAGGGCGAAACGGTGGGCGAACTCGTGTTCACGACGGGCATGACCGGTTATCTCGAAACGCTGACCGACCCCAGCTATTACGGACAAATCGTCACGCAGACCTTTCCGCTCATCGGCAATTACGGCGTGATACCCGAAGATTTCGAGAGCGACAGGCCGTGGGTTTCCGCGTACGTCGTCCGGGAGGTCTGCGAAGCGCCCTCCAATTTCCGCTCGCAGGGGACGTTGGACGACTATCTCCGCAAGGCGGGCATCGTCGGCGTCTGCGGGATCGACACGCGGGAGCTGACCCGCATCGTCCGGGAAACGGGCGTCATGAACGCCTGTATTTCTTCCGCGCCGCTCGCGGAGGGCGACGCGCGGAAGGAGGAGATCGCGCGGTATCGGGTGCGGGACGCGGTGCGTTCGGTCACCTGTCCGGCCTTGAAGGAATACGGCGGGGCGGACGGAAAATATACCGTGGCGCTCTGGGATTTCGGCTGCAAGGAAAATATCGTGCGGGAGCTTTTGAAATGCGGCTGCCGCGTTTTTCGCGTCCCGTCCTTTTATACGGCGGAGCAGATCCTCGCGCTTTCGCCCGACGGCGTGATGCTCACCAACGGCCCCGGAGATCCGGAGGAGAATACGGGCGTCATCGCAGAGCTGAAAAAGCTCGCGGGGAAGAAGCCGATATTCGGGATCTGTCTGGGGCATCAGCTGTTTGCGCTCGCCATGGGGGGCAGAACGGGCAAGATGAAATACGGGCACAGGGGCAGCAATCAGCCCGTCAAGCATCTCGGTTCGGGGAGGGTGTATATTTCCAGCCAGAACCACGGTTACGAGGTGCTTTCCTCCACGGTGAAAAACGGAAAAATCAGCTTCGTAAACGCAAACGACGGCACCTGCGAGGGCGTGGATTACGACGACATCGGCGCGTTTACGGTGCAGTTCCACCCGGAAGCGTGCGGCGGGCCGCACGACGCGAACTTCCTGTTCGATAAGTTCATCGCGAATATGGAAAAGGAGAAGAGCCATGCCTAAGAGAAGCGATATCAAGAAAGTGCTCGTCATCGGTTCGGGGCCCATCGTCATCGGTCAGGCGGCGGAGTTCGATTATGCGGGCGCGCAGGCGTGCCGCGTTCTCAAAAGCGAAGGGATCAACGTCGTTTTGTGCAATTCCAATCCCGCCACGATCATGACGGACAGCGCGCTCGCCGACGAAATTTATCTCGAACCGCTCACGGAGGAGAGCCTCAAACGCATCATCATCAAGGAAAAGCCGGACAGCCTTCTGGCTTCCCTCGGCGGGCAGACGGGGCTGACGATGGGCTGCAAGCTCGCCAAGTCCGGATTCCTCGAAAAACACGGCGTCAAACTCATCGGCACCAAGCTGGACGCGATCGACCGTTCGGAGGACAGGGAGCTGTTCAAGGAGACGATGGAGAAGATCCATCAGCCCTGCGTTCCCTCCGACATCGCCTATACGGTGGAGGAATGCGTCGCCGTTGCCGAACGCCTGAAATATCCCGTCATCGTCCGTCCGGCCTATACGCTGGGCGGCGCGGGCGGCGGCGTCGCGCACGACGAGGAGGAGCTCCGCCTGATTGCCCACAACGGCCTGATGCTGTCTCCCATCACGCAGGTGCTCATCGAAAAATACATCGGCGGCTGGAAGGAGATCGAATTTGAGGTGCTGCGGGACGGCGCGGGCAACGTCCTCACCGTCTGCTCCATGGAAAATTTCGACCCCGTCGGCATTCATACCGGGGATTCCGTCGTCATAGCGCCCGCCGTGACGCTCGCGGACAAGGAATATCAGATGCTCCGCAGCGCTTCGCTGGCGATCATAACCGAACTCGGCATCGAGGGCGGCTGCAACGTGCAGTATGCGCTCAATCCCGATTCCTTTGAATATTCGGTCATCGAAGTCAATCCGAGGGTGAGCCGTTCTTCGGCGCTCGCCTCCAAGGCGACGGGGTATCCCATCGCCAAGGTCTCCACGAAGATCGCGCTCGGCTATACGCTGGACGAAATCAGAAACGACGTCACGGGCAAGACGTTTGCCTGTTTCGAGCCGACGCTCGACTATGTCGTCGTCAAGCTTCCCAAATGGCCCTTCGACAAATTCCTGTACGCAAAGCGGGAGCTCGGCACGCGGATGAAGGCGACGGGGGAGGTCATGGCGATCGGCACCTCCTTCGAGATGGCGATCATGAAGGCTGTCCGCGGCGCGGAAATCTCCATGACGACGCTCAACCACAAAAAATTCGTCGGCATGACGGCGGACGAATTGCGCGAAAAGCTTCCCGAAAAGACGGACGAACGGTTGTTCGTCGTCTATCAGTCCCTGAAAAAGGGCATTTCCGTCGACGAAATTTTTTCGATCACCAAAATCGACCGCTGGTTTTTGAACAAGCTGAAAAATCTCGTCGATTACGAGGCGGCGCTCGCCGCGGCGCCCAAGCTTTCCCGCGCGCTGTACGAGGAAGGGAAGCGGCTGGGGTACCTCGATAAAGACATCGAGGCGTTCAGCGGACAAAAGGTGCCGTATCATCGGCGGGCGGTGTTCAAGATGGTCGATACCTGCGCGGCGGAGTTTTCCGCGCAGACGCCTTACTTTTATTCCACCTACGACGAGGCGGATCACGACGAGGCGAAACCCTTTGTCGGGTGGAGCGGGAAAAAGCGGATCATCGTCATCGGTTCGGGGCCCATCCGCATCGGGCAGGGCATCGAGTTCGATTATTCCTCCGTCCATTGCGTCTGGACGCTCAAGGAGCTCGGCTATGAGGTCGTCATCATAAACAACAATCCCGAGACGGTCTCCACCGATTTCGACACGGCGGACAGGCTGTATTTCGAGTCGCTTACCCCCGAGGACGTACAGCACGTCATCGACGTGGAGAAGCCGTACGGCGTCATCATCACTTTCGGCGGCCAGACCGCGATAAACCTCTGCGCCTATTTCGCTTCGCACGGTATCCGCATTCTCGGCACCTCCGCGGACAGCGTGGATATGGCCGAGGACAGGGAACGTTTCGAGGCGCTTCTGGAGAAATACTCCATTCCCCGTCCCAAGGCGATCACGGTCATGACCAAAGAGGAGGCGCTCGCCGCGGCGGAAAAGCTGGAGTATCCCATTCTGCTCCGCCCGTCTTACGTCATCGGCGGACAGAATATGACGATCGCCTTTACGGAGGAGGACGTATGCCGCTATATGGACGTCATCCTTTCGCAGGGGATAGAAAATCCGGTACTATGTGACAAATACCTCATGGGCACCGAGCTGGAAGTGGACGCCATTTCGGACGGTACGGACGTGCTCATTCCCGGTATTATGCAACACATAGAACGTACGGGCATCCACTCGGGGGATTCCATCGCGGTGTATCCGCCCTATAATCTCGAGGATACGATGCTCGAGCGCATCATCGAGGTATCCACGCAGCTCACGCTCGAACTGAAAACCAAGGGGCTCATCAATATTCAGTACCTCATTTACCGGGGGCAGCTGTATGTCATAGAGGTCAATCCCCGCGCCTCGCGCACGGTGCCGTACATCTCCAAAGTGACGGGCGTGCCGATGGTGGAACTCGCCACGAAAATCATCGTCGGCGCGAAGCTGAAAAAGCTGGGCTACGGGACGGGATTGTATCCCTCGTCGCCGTATGTGGCGGTCAAAGTGCCCGTGTTCAGCTTCGAGAAGCTCAACGACGTCAATTCCCAGCTCGGCCCGCAGATGAAATCGACGGGCGAAGTGCTCGGCATCGGCAAGACGCTCGAAGAAGCGATGTTCAAGGGTTTGGTTTCCGCCGGTTTCAAGATGTGTCATCCCTCCGAACAGCGCCCCGTCGGCGTGTATATGACCGTCAACGATCAGGACAAGTTCGACATCGTTTCCATCGCTAAAAAATTCGGCGATCTCGGCTGTACCATGTACGCCACGAAGGGGACGGCCAAGGTCATTTCCGACCTCGGCATCGACGTCACCGTGGTGGACAGGCTGTCCGCGACGGATACCGTCATCCGCCTGATGGACGAAGGGAAGATAGATTATGTCGTCTATACGGGCAAGACGGATCTGGAATCCATCAACGACTTTATCCGCCTGCATCACCATGCGATTTTGCTCGGCATCACGGTGCTGACGGCGCTCGACACCGCCAACGCGCTCGCGGACATCATCGCCAGCAAGTTTACCGAAGAGAATACCGAGCTCGTGGACATCAATCATCTGCGTAAGGCCAGGCTGCAGCTTTCCTTTACCAAGATGCAGTCGTGCGGAAACGATTACATCTATTTCGACAACCGCGACGGAAAAATCACCTGTCCCGAGTCCATCGCCGTCAATTACGTCAATCCCCATTACGGAATCGGCGGGGACGGAATCGTGCTCATCGAAAATTCGGAGATTGCGGACGCGAAGATGCGCATCTTCAACAAGGACGGCTCGGAGGGGCTCGCGGGCGGAAACGCCATTCGCTGCGTGGGAAAATATCTCTACGAAAAGGGCATCGTGCCCCGTCGGGACATGCGGATAGAAACGGCGCGCGGCGTCAATGAAGTGCGGGTGTATTCGTTCGGCGGGAAGGTCAATTCCGCTTCCGTCAATCTCGGCAAAGCGGAGCTCGCGGGGGAAAAGATCCCCTGCGTCTGGAAGGAGGACCGCATCGTCGGCAAGCCTGTCGAAATCGGCGGCAAAAAATACGAAATCACCCTCGTCAATATCGGCAATCCCCACTGCGTCGTGTTCAGCGAAAAGGTGGACGCGGTCGATTTGCAGACGGTGGGGCCGGAATTTGAAAACTGCGAATATTTCCCCGAGCGCATCAACGCAGAATTTATCCGCGTCGTCAACAAAGTGACCATCAAGATGCGGGTCTGGGAGCGCGGCAACGGCGAAACGTGGTCTTGCGGGACGGGTGCTGCGGCGGCGGTCGTCGCGGCGGTGCTCGGCGGCTACTGCGAGCAGGACACCAACGTCACGGTCAAGCTCCGCGGCGGGGACCTCGTCGTCAACTACCATTCCGACGGCGACGTCGAACTGATGGGCAACGTCAAAACCGTTTACGAGGGCCGGCTGGAGATATAAGCCGCGATCCGGCCGAGGAGGACAATGTATGGACGTTCTGTACGAAGAGAGCGCCGTCAATCAGAAATCGAAAAAGGCGGCAAAAATTTATAAGATACTCAATGTCATTTCCTGGATTGTGTTTGCTTTGGGGATTCTTTGCGCGCTGCTGTTTTTCACGATGTTTTTGCCTTATTTCCTCACGCCCCTGGATTCCGCTCCGCCGGAGGGCGTGTCGGTCGAGGATTGGCAGAATCAGATCGCGGGCGGCCGCGGCATGGCGATTTTTATCATCATGCAGTTCGTGTTTTTTGCGCTGGTGTGGTTTATGCTCTACACCCTCAAAAAGCGTGTGAACATCAGTTACGATTACACCTTTGTGTCGGGAGAGCTGCGAATCGCCAAGGTATTCAACATCAACCGCCGCAAATTGCAATGCCGTATCCAGCCGGACGAAATCATGCAGCTCGGCGATGTGGAAAATGCGAGCTATGACCGCCTCCGTTCCGATCCGTCCGTCAAACAGGTACTCATGACCCCCAATTCGGAGCCGGCGGAGGGAAAGTTCTTTATGTATATCCTGGTCGGCGGCGGGGGCACGAAGAAGCTGTACATTCTCGAATGCCGGGAGGAGTTGCTCGTCAACATCCTCAAATTCGTCAAGCGCGGAACGCTGGAATCCGACTACGTGATGCAGGAGAAAAAGCAGGCGCAGAACGGATAGAGGAGGCAGCATGATTTATCTGGACAACGCCGCCACGACCGGGCCGGACGGGCGGGCGCTTTCCCGCGCGCGGGAATATCTGACGGACAAATGGTTTAATCCCTCCGCCTTGTACAAGGCGGGGTTTGCCCTGCAGGGAGAACTGAAAAAAGCCCGTTCCGCCCTGCTCGCTCACGTCGCGGACGAATCGGCGTTCGGGCTCGTCTTTACCTCCTGCGGGACGGAGGCGGACAATCAGGCGGTGTTCGGGTACGGGCGCCGCGGAAACGTTGTGACGACGGCGGGGGAGCACGCGGCGGTCGCTTCTTCCGTCGCGGAGCTCGGAAACAGAAATATTGCGGAACCGCGGTTTGCGCCTCTGAACGCCGACGGCGGCGTCAATGCGGAAAAGTTGCTTTCGCTCGTGGACGAAAAGACCTCGCTTGTTTCCGTCATTCACGTGAACAACGAGACGGGCGCTGTCAACGACATCAACGCCCTCGCCCGCGCCGTCAAGCAGAAGAATCCCCGCGCCCTCTTTCACAGCGACGGCGTACAGGCGTACGGAAAAATTCCCTTCCGCCTGGGGCGGGAGGTCGATCTGTATACGATCAGCGCCCATAAAATCGGCGGCCTGAAAGGCACCGGGGCCCTGATCAAGAAAAAAACGCTTCCCTGCCGACCGTATATTTTCGGGGGCGGACAGGAAAACGGGGAGCGGAGCGGCACGGAAAACGTGTTCGGTATCAAGGCGTTCGAGTTTGCGGCGGAGGAAAAATTCCGGACGCTGAACGAGGATTTCGCGCGCCTGCGGGAACGGGGCGGGCGGCTTTGGGAAAGCTTGGATAAGGACATTTTCGTCCGCATTTCGTCGGCGGACGCGTCGCCGTACATTCTCAGCATTTCCGCGCCGGGGCTGCGCGGCGAAGTGCTTCTGCATATGGCGGACGACCGCGGCCTCGTCGTCGGTACGGGCTCCGCCTGTTCGTCGCATGCCAAAAACCGATATTCGCGGGTGATTCTCGCCTGCGGGGCGGACGAGAGGACCGCGGACGGCGTGCTCAGGCTGAGTTTTTCCGCGCAGACGACGGAATCGGAGACGGCCGAGGCGGCCAAAATTCTCAATTCCGTCGCCCGGGAGCTCAAATCGAAAATGCTTTGAAGGGTGTTCGGGCGTCGGCGCCGTTTCATGGAGGATTCCCATATGAAAAAGGTAATTGTGATACGCTATTCGGAGATGTTCCTGAAAGGGAAAAACAGGGGCTTTTTCGAGCGCGTGTTTGCGACGAATATCGAGCGCGCCCTGCGGGGCATCCGGCACGAGCTGCGCCGTTACAGCGGCCGTTATCTCGTCGAGGGCTTCGGGGACGGGGACGCCGACCGCATTGTGGAGAGGCTGAAAAAGGTATTCGGTATCCATTCCATGAGCGTCGCCCTCGAAACGGGCAACGGCATGGACGATATCGTGGAGGCGGCGATCGCCGTTTCCCGTCCCTTCGGCAGCTTTAAGGTGGAAACGCACCGGGCGGACAAGCGTTATCCGCTCACGTCCGTGGAAATCAGCCGCGAGGTGGGCGGGCGGCTTCTGGCGCATTACAAGGCGCTGACCGTGGACGTGCACGATCCTTCCTTCTATATTTACGTGGACGTCCGCGAAAACGGAACGGCGCTCGTGTTCGGGGAATTTTTCGCGGGCGCGGACGGAATGCCCGTCGGGACGGCGGGAAGGGGACTGCTGCTCATTTCGGGCGGAATCGACAGCCCCGTGGCGGGGCACATGATGGCGAAGCGGGGCATGAGCGTGGAATGTCTGCATTTCCACAGCTATCCCTATACCAATTTGCAGGCCAAGGAAAAGGTCGTCGAGCTCGCGCGGGTCCTGTCCGGCTATACGCTCGGAAAAGCGCTGTATACGGTCAGCGTGACGCACATTCAGGAATCCATTCACGAGAAGTGCGCTCCCGAGCTCATGGTGACCCTTTTGCGACGGTTTATGTTCCGCATAGCCGAACGATTTGCCCTCCGCATCAGGGCGCAGTGTCTGATTACGGGCGAAAGCCTGGGACAGGTCGCCAGCCAGACGGTGGAGGGGATGACATCTTCCAATTCCGTCATAGAGAGCCTGCCCGTCCTCCGTCCGCTCGTGGGGTTCGATAAAAACGAAATTATCGAACGCGCCGTAAAAATCGGCACGTACGATATTTCCATTCAGCCCTACGAGGATTGCTGCACGGTCTTTCTTCCCGATTATCCCGCGATACGCCCCAAGCTGAAGGACATTCTGGCGGAGGAGGAAAAGCTGGACGTCGAAGGATTGATTTCCGAAGCGCTCGCAAGTCTGGAAAAAATCGACCTGTAAAAGCGCAAAAAGCGAAAAAGAAGCGCACCTGCACGGAGGAGTACGGGTGCGTTTTTTGTGTCTTTCGGTCAGTATTCCCACCATTTTTTGTCGACGATATCGGGCGGAACGTCCGGGACCGCGGGGCGGTATTCGTTCGTCGTCACGGCGGGCAGCACGATTTGTTCTCCCTTCGTTTCCCGATAGACGGGCGTGACCGTGTAGATATACGTCTTGCCGTGTTCCAGCGTATCGTCCGTAAATACTTCCGTGTACTTTCCCCGATAGACGGTAGTATGCGTGACAGAATCAAAGCGGTCTATGTGGTATTCGTATTCCGACGGCGCTCCTTTCCGGAAGCGGATGATCACCTTCCCGTCTTCGCATGTCAGTACGGGGGGAGAAATGGCGGGGTGGGAATAGCTCTCCGAGCGGGCGGCGGGCAAAGCGGTTTTTTTGAAGAGTTCGGCGATGCGTGCCTCCACGGGGGCATTCTCGTCCGCCAGCACGATATTATGCGTGTCATAATATTCGTTTCGGTCGAGTTCCGCCCGCTCGATTCCCGCCGGGCGGGCAAAATCTTCGGGGGGATATGTCCGATAGAGATATTTGTTGATTTTCAGCAGAATGTTGGCGGGCAGTCCGCCGCCCGTGATGTCGGTGAGGGAATTGTCCGCATTTCCGAGCCATACGCCGGCCACGTCCGAAGTCGTGTAGGAGAGGGCGTAGGCGTCGGTATTGCCGAGATCCGTTCCGCTCGTGCCCGTCTTTGCGGCGATCGGGAAGGAGAGGGTGCGGAGCTTTTTCGCGGTTCCCGACTGCGCCGCCGTTTTCAGCATGTCGTCGATAAGGTAGGCGGTCTCTTCCGAAAACACCCTCGTTTTCGTCCGCGTTCGCCCGTATGCGCGGTATCCGTCGATGACGATTTCCCGGATAAATCCCGCCGGCTCGTATTCTCCGCCGCAGGGGAAGGTCGCGTAGGCGTTCAGGAGGGCGTTCATTGTGAATCCCTCCCGCATGCCGCCGAGCGCGAGGGCGAGGGAATAGTCCTCCTGCGGGATATGCAGCCCCATTTTTTCGAGGTATCCGGCGGCCCTTCCGACGCCCACGGCGTTCAGCAGTTTTACGGCGGGCACGTTGACGCTCTTTGCCAAAGCTTCCCGCGCGCTCATGTACCCGCCGTAGGTCCCGTCGAAATTTTTCGGCTCGTAGCCGCCGAAATCCGTCCGTTCGTCGAGGACGGGGGTGGCGGGGGAAATGAAATCTTCCTCGAGGGCGGGGGCATATACGAGGAGGGGCTTGACGAGGGAACCGGGAAGCCGCCCGATCTCTCCCGCCGTGGAATAATAGGCCTTGAAACCCCGCGTTTTGCAATCGAGGACGGTATAGGTTTTGTCCGTCTCGCTCATGCCGTCCAGCGATTCCAGCATATCCTGCAATCCCCGGTCCAGATAGGTATAGATGCGTATGTTTCCCCCGATGGCGAAGTGATATTTTTCGGAGAGTTCTTCCAGCTCGTCGAATACCCTGTCGAAGTAGCTTCGGTCGAAAGCCGCGGCGGAAGGGGCTTCGGGGAGAGGCGCCGTGAGCGCCTCCGCTTCTTCCCGTTCGTCGATGTGTCCCTGTCTCTTCATCGCGTTCAGCACGAGTTTTTTCCTTTTCAGGCAGCTTTCGGGATGCCGGAAGGGGGAGTAATTGTTGGGGGAACGGATGAGCCCCGCAAGCACTGCGGAGTCGGCGAGCGAAAGCTCCGACGGCTCTTTGCCGAAGTAAAATTCCGCGGCTGCCTTTAACCCGAAGCAGCTGTGGCCGAAGTAGATGGTGTTCAGGTATTTTTCGAGGATTTCGTCCTTGGAATACCTTTTTTCCAGCTCTCTCGTCAGCTTGAACTCTTTCAGTTTGCGCTCTATGGTCTTTTCCTGGGAGAGGTGGGTATTTTTGACGAGCTGCTGAGAAATGGTGGACGCGCCCTCGCGGTAGGAGCGGGAGCGCAGATTTGTCCACGCCGCCCGAAGCATGCGCTTGTAGGCGAATCCGCGGTGCTTGTAAAAATCCTTGTCCTCGGTGTCGATAAAGGCGTAGCGGGTGTGCAGGGGCACCTCGCCGAGTTTTACGTTTTCGCGGGGCGCGGCGGCTGCGGCGGCTTTGACGGCCGCGTTCTGCCCGTCGAAAATTTCTATCTTGTCGTCGGACAGGATCAGCTTTTTTTCGTCGAGCGTCACATCGTGCGTGACGGTCGCATAATAGGCGGCGCTGCCCGCGACGGCGGCGCAAAGTATCGCGGCGGTGCCGAGCAAAAAGATTTTCAGGGGTTTTTTCATCCGAATTAGTATTTGCCGCCCGCGATTTTTTATGACGAAATCGGGCGGGGAGCGCGCAAAGACTTGATAAAATCCGAGAAAAAGAGTATAATGGAAGAAAAACTTGCAAACGGGAAATTTATGGAAAAAAAATACCGTATCGTCACATACGGCTGTCAGATGAACGTTCATGAATCGGAGAAGATCGCGGGGCTTTTGCACGGAATGGGCTACAGGGAGACGAAGGAGGACGCGGAGGCGGACATCATCGTGTTCAATACCTGCTGTATCCGCGAAAACGCGGAGAATCACGCCTTCGGAAACATCGGCGCCCTCAAAAAGCTCAAACGGCGCAAGCCCGGGCTCATCGTCGCCGTCGGCGGCTGCATGACGCAGGAAAAGGGAAAGGCGGAACTTCTGAGGGAGAAATTTCCCTTCATCGACATCATTTTCGGCGCCCTCAATCTCGAACGGCTGCCCGAGCTCATCGAGCGCAGGCTGAAGGAGAGGCGCAAGGTGGTCGAGGTGCGCGAAAAGGAAGGGGAGATCGTCGAGGGAGAGGAGCCCTTCCGCACCAGCTATCCCAACGCCTGGGTCAACATCATGTACGGCTGCAACAATTTCTGCTCCTATTGCGTCGTGCCTTACGTGCGGGGGCGGGAGCGGTCGAGGAAGCCGGAACATATCCTCGCCGAGGTGAAAAAGCTGGTGGCGGAGGGCTATAAGGAAATTACCCTGCTCGGCCAGAACGTCGATTCTTACGGCTCGGACGGGACGACGGGCATGCGCTTTGCCGAGCTTCTGGACGCGGTGGCGTCCGTGGAGGGAAAATTCCGCCTGCGCTTCATGACCAGCCACCCCAAGGATTTCGGGAAAGAGGTCATCGACGTGATGGAGAAGCACCGCAAGATATGCCGGCTCGTCCATCTGCCCGTGCAGTCGGGCTCCGATCGCATCCTCAAAGCGATGAACCGGCGGTACACGAGCGGGAAATATCTCGAGGAAGTGGAAATGCTGAAAAGCCGTTTTCCGGAGGCGGAGGTGACGACGGATATCATCGTCGGCTTTCCGGGGGAGACGGAGGAGGACTATCTCGCCACCGAGTCGCTCGTGAAGGCGGCGGATTTCGCGTCGGCGTTCACTTTCGTCTATTCGCCGCGCGCGGGCACGAAGGCGGCGGAGATGGAGGACAAAGTGCCGCCCGAGGTGCAGAAGGACAGGATCGTCCGCCTGGTGGAGCTGGTCAATTCGCTGACGCGCAGAAAATCGGAGGCGTACGTCGGCAGGACGGTGGAGATCCTCTGCGAGGATTACGACGAGAAAAAGGGGCTGTATCTCGGCCGGGACGAGTTCGGCCGCATGGGATATTTCGCTTCGGAAACAAACAGGATCGGGGATTTCGTAAAGTTGAAAATCGAACGGGCGAACGGCATTTCCCTGTTCGGCGTACCGGCGGAGAAAGCGGGCGGCGCGTCCCCCGTTACAGACTGAAAAGGCAGGTTTGAAAAAGGATATGGCTCTTTCACAGATGATGCGGCACTATCTCGAGATGAAGGAAAAATACAAGGACTGTATTTTGTTCTATCGTCTCGGGGATTTTTATGAAATGTTCTTCGAGGACGCAAAGAAGGTTTCCTCCCTGCTCGATCTGACGCTGACGGGCAAGGACTGCGGCCTCGAGGAGCGGGCGCCCATGTGCGGCATTCCCTATCATGCCGCGGACACTTATATCGCCAGGCTCGTTTCGATGGGGGAAAAGGTCGCCATCTGCGAGCAGCTTTCCGATCCCAAGGAAGCGGGGCGGGGGCTGGTGGAACGGGACGTCGTGCGGGTGGTCTCCGCGGGGACGCTCATCGACGACACGATGCTCGACGAAAGCAGAAACAACTATATCGCCTGTCTGTACAAGGCGGGCGACAGCATCGCCGTCGCCTGGACGGACATCACGACGGGGGAATTTTCCGCGATGGAATTTTCGGGCGCTTCCGCGCTCGACGACGTTTTCAATCAGCTCGTGAAGCTGTCCGCGGCGGAGATCATCTGCAACGAGGACATGATTCTCGCCTCCCGCGACCGCAGCGAGGTGCGGCATAATCTGCTTCCGCCCTTTTCCTGTTACGTTCCCTGGGCGTTCAACGTCCGGCATGCGGAAAAGAATCTGCTCGAACAATTCGGCACCCGGTCCCTTGCGGCGTACGGCATTGCGGGGAGGGAAAACTGTATTTCGGCGGCGGGGGCGCTCATCGAGTATCTTCGGGAAACGCAGAAGCATTCTTTAAGCAACATCAATTCCGTCAAAGTCGTCAATCATGCGCGTTTTATGGTGCTCGACGGAATCGCCGTCCGCAATCTCGAGCTCGTGCAGAGCAACGCCGAAGGGAAAAAGTACGGGTCACTCCTCTGGCTGCTCGACAAGACGCGGACGGGCATGGGCGCGCGGCTCATGAACCGCATGATCCTGTCTCCGCTCAGGGATTTGGATGAAATCGGGTACAGACAGGAGGGGGTGGCCGAATTGTTCGACGCTTCCGTTGTGCGCATGGGGCTCGCGGATACGCTCCGCGGGGTCAAGGATATCGAGCGGCTGTCGGGCAAAATCTCCAACGGCAATTTTATGCCGCGCGACTGCGTGGCGCTCGCCGCCTCCCTGAACGCGCTTCCCTCCGTCCGTTTTCAGCTGACGGGCTTTTCCTCCCGCATCCTTTCGGACATTGCCGACGGCCTTCCCGACATGAAGGCGCTGGCGGATACTCTTTCCGCGGCGATTGTCGATTCGCCTCCCGCGCTCATGAAGGACGGGGGATATATCCGCCCCGGTTACAGCAGGGAGCTGGACGAACTGCACGAAATCGGCAGCAACGGAAAAAATCTTATCGCCGACGTGGAGGTCCGCGAGCGGGAGCGCACTGGGATCAAAAATCTCAAAGTGGGTTACAACCGCGTATTCGGTTATTACATCGAAATTTCCAATTCCTTTAAGGATAAGGTGCCGCAGGATTATATCCGCAAGCAGACGTTGACGACGGGGGAGCGTTTTATCACGGAGGAGCTGAAAATTCTGGAGGACAAGATTCTGACGAGCAGCGAACGGGCGCTCAAATTGGAATCCGATTTGTACGCGCAGCTGCTGCAGGAGCTTTCCCGCAACATCGGCGTCCTGCAGAAAATTTCGGGTGCGCTCGCCCTGCTCGATTGTCTCGTATCCTTTGCGACGGTGGCAAAGGAGCGCAAGTATTGCCGTCCGAAGATGACGGAGGGAGGCCCGCTCGTGATTTCGGAGGGGCGCCATCCCGTCGTGGAGGCGATTTCCCGCGAGCGTTTTGTTCCCAACGACACGCTGCTCGACAACGGAGAGAACCGGAGCGCCGTCATCACGGGGCCGAACATGGCGGGCAAGAGCACGTATATGCGCCAGGTGGCGCTCATCGTCCTGATGGCGCACATAGGCTGTTTCGTGCCCGCGCGGGAGGCGCAGATCCCGCTGACCGACCGCATTTTTACCCGGGTGGGCGCCAGCGACAATCTCATTTTCGATCAGAGTACCTTCATGGTGGAGATGACCGAGGTGGCCTCCATTCTGCTGCACGCGACCAAGGACAGCCTGCTCATTCTCGACGAGGTGGGGCGGGGCACGAGCACTTACGACGGCCTTTCCATCGCCTGGGCGGTCATCGAGTTTCTGACGGAAAAAATCAGGGCAAAGACGCTGTTTGCGACCCATTATCACGAATTGACCGAGTTGGAGAACAAAATCGAGGGGGTCAAAAACTATAAAGTGACGGTGCGGGAACTCAACGGCGCGGTGGTCTTTCTGCGCAAGATCGTCCGCGGCGGGGCAAACCGCAGTTTCGGCATCGAGGTGGCTTCGCTCGCGGGGGTGCCGAAGGAGGTGACTCTCCGCGCCAAGGGCATCTTGAAGACGCTGGAAAAGAACGATATCGCCAAGAAGGGAATGCTGGCCGGAAGCGAAGAAGAAAAGGAGGAAAAGTCCCTTTCGGAGGTGGAGAAAATTCTCCTCGATACGGACACGGACACTCTGTCTCCCATGCAGGCGCTCCTGCTTTTAAGCGATTTGAAGGAAAAGGTAAAATCGGAGAACTGATATGTCGAAAATCAATATTCTGCCCGCGCAGGTCTACAACCGCATCGCCGCGGGCGAGGTGGTGGACAGGCCCTATTCGGTCGTCAAAGAGCTCGTCGAAAACGCGATCGACGCGGGGGCGACGGAGATAGAAATTACCGTGGAGGGCGGCGGCAAACAGCTCGTCCGCGTCACGGACAACGGGTCGGGAATTTTGCGCGAGGATCTTCACGCCGCATTTCTTCCGCACGCCACCAGCAAAATCGAAAAGGCGGCCGATCTCGAGCATATCCAGACGCTCGGGTTTCGCGGGGAGGCGGTCGCTTCCATCGCGGCGGTATCCAAGATGACGATCACCTCCAAGGTGAAGGGAGAAAATTGCTATCGCCTCGCCTCGGACGGCGGGAAGCTCGGCGAAATCGAGGAGGCGGCGGGCGACGACGGGACGGACGTCCGCGTCGAATCGCTGTTTTTCAATACGCCCGTGCGCCTGAAATTCCTCAAATCGGACAGGGCGGAGGAAGCGGACATCACCAATTTCGTCTCCCGCTTTATTCTCTGCCGTCCCGACATCTCCTTCCGTTATTACGTAAACGGAAAAAAGGTTTTGCAGTCCTTCGGCGGCGGAGAGGAAGAGGCGCTCGCCGACGTTTACGGCGCGGCGGTTTTGGGCGAATGCTATCATATTTCGGCGGAAAAGCACGGCGTGCGCATCCGCGGCTATATCGGGAATCAGAATTTTTCCAAGCCCAACAAAACCTATCAGAGCGTATTTCTCAACGGCAGATACATCGTCAATTCCACCGTTTCGGCGGCGGTTTCCAACGCCTACGGCAGCTATCTGATGAAGCGGCAGTATCCTTTTTATGTGCTGTATATAGACGTCCCGGCGGAGATCGTGGACGTCAACGTGCATCCCAATAAAGCGGATGTTCGCTTTGCCGACAATCAGGTGATTTACGGATGTATCTATTCCGTGATTTCCGCCGTTTTGGATGGGCAGCCGAAGGCGCTCGAATATATTCTCGCCGATGAGGGAAAGGGGGCGCCGCAGCGAGCGGAAGCGCCCGTCCGTCCGTCGGAGAAGCCGCGCGAGGACGCCGCGCCCGCGCCCGTCCGGGACGAGAGGGCCAAGGGCTTTATTTCCTTTACTTATGAGGAGGCAAAGAAGGAAATGGAAAAGGCGGCTCCCCGCGTTCCCGCCGCCCGGGAGAGCGAGCTTCCCTTCGACGTCCCTCCGAAGGGAGAGGAAAAGGGCGGACCGCCGCCGAAGGAGCAGAAGGAAAAGAAAAATCTGCGGAACACCTATTCCGATTTGTTTTTCGAGAAAAACGTCCTCAAAGTAAACGCGCCGGAGGCCGCATCGCCGGTCGCGTCCGACGATGCGTTCCTCGAGAACAAGAGATTTCTGGAGGAGCGGGAGAAAAAGGCGAAGCAGGACAGAATCGACGTTTCCTCCTGTACGTATGCGGGCAAACTGTTCAACACCTATCTTCTCTACGAGCGCGGGGACGAGTTTTATATCATCGACCAACACGCGGCGCACGAGCGGCTTATTTTCGATCGGCTGAAAGAGAGGATGAAAAACCGCGAAGTGTTGCAGCAGCCCATGCTCATTCCCTATATTCTCAATCTCAACGCCTTCGAGAGCGAATTTATCCGCGACAACCTCGAAAATATCCGCGCCATGGGTTTCGACATCGAGGAATTCGGCCGGGACTCCTTCAAAGTATCCGCCGTGCCCGTCGATTTGCAGACCATCGACCTCGGCGCTTTCTTCAATGAGATTCTCGGGGACGTGAGCGGTTTTCGTTCGATCAAGCTCGAGGATATTCTGAAAGACAAGCTGGCGACGGCGGCGTGCAAAGCCGCGGTCAAGGGGGGCATGGACCTGACGCGCGGGGAGGTGGACGAGCTGTTTCGGCTCATGGACGGCAATCTGGGCCTGAAATGCCCGCACGGGCGTCCCGTCGTCGTGCGCATGACCAGGACGGAGCTGGAAAAGATGTTCAAGAGGATCGTCTGATGAAAGCTCTCGTCATCTGCGGTCCTACGGCGTCCGGCAAGACGTCTCTGGCGGTGGACTGCGCGCTCGCGCTGGGGACGGAAATCATTTCCGCCGATTCCATGCTCGTCTATAAAGGGTTGGATATTGGCACCGCGAAGCCGACGGCGGAAGAACGAAAAGGGGTCAGGCATCATCTTATCGACGTGGCGGAACCGACGGAAAAATTTTCCGTCAGCGATTACGAGGCACTTGCGCTTCCCGTCGTTCAGGGCCTTTTCGCGCGGGGAAAAATTCCCGTCATCTGCGGCGGAACGGGTTTCTATATTTGCGCGCTCCTCTATAAGAGCCAATTCGGCAACGCGGGGGCGAATGAGAACGTACGGCAAAAATACGAAGCGTATCTCGCCCGGAACGGCAGGGAGGCGCTGCACGCTCTCCTCGGGGAAAAAGACCCGGAAAGCGCGGCGGTCCTTCACCCCAACGATACCAAACGGGTCATCCGCGCGCTGGAAATATTCGACGTCACGGGAAAACGGAAGTCGGAACAGCGGGATCCGCGCCTTCCCCGTTTCGATTTCGTCGTCGTCTCTGTCGGGTATCCGCGGGAGGAACTGTACGCGCGCATTGACCGCCGTGTGGATGAAATGCTGAAAGCGGGGCTCGTTGAAGAAGTGAAGGCGCTTTTGCGCTCGGTTCCCGAAACGGCCCAATGCATGCAGGGGATCGGCTATAAGGAAGTGGCGGAAGGGCTCCGTGCGGGGGCTTCCCGCGAGGAGATCGCCGAACAGATAAAAAAGAATACCCGCAATTACGCAAAGCGGCAGATTACTTTTTTCAAGCGCATGAATCCTTTTGTGCTGCCTCCCGAAGAAGCGACGGCGGAAAGGGTATTGCAATTCTTAAAATAAAAAAACTATGTCAGGCATAATTTATATGTCTGACATAATACTGAAAAGGATAAAATGATATGGTCATGACAGCGGACAATCTGATAGCGGAGAGCGAACGGTCGCTTGCGGCGCGTTTTCGCAGGGCGGAAGAGATCGCCGAATATAATCAGGAAAAGGTATTGAAGGCATTTCAGGCGTGCCGGGTGGCCCTCCGGCATTTCAACCCGTCGACGGGTTACGGTTACGGCGACGAAGGAAGATTTACGTTAGGCGAAGTATTTGCTTTGTCGATGGGGGCGGAGGCGGGTATCGTTTCTCCCGCGATGCTTTCGGGGACGCACGCTTTAAGCGTGGCGCTTTTCGGGCTGCTCCGGCCGGGGGACAAAGTACTTTCCCTGTCCGGAATACCGTACGATACTTTGCGCGGCGTCATTTTCGGGGAGGGAAACGGTTCCCTGAAAGATTTCGGGATTTCCTTCGAGTGCCTCGCGCTCACCGGAGAGGGAAAATTTGACATGGCGGGCGCGGAAGAGCGGATAAAGGCGCTCGGGAGCGGGCTGAAAATGATTTATATCCAGCGTTCCCGCGGGTACGAGCTGCGCGACGCGTTCACCGTGTCCGAAATCGGGGAGGCCTGCGCCAAAGTGCGCGCGCTCGGTTTTGAGGGGTGCATCTTCGTGGACAACTGTTACGGGGAATTCGTCGAGAAAGAGGAGCCCTGTGACGTCGGCGCGGACGTCGCGGTCGGCTCTCTCATCAAAAATCCGGGCGGGGGATTGGCGCCGACGGGCGGTTACGTCGTCGGCGGGAAGGAGTATGTCGAGCTGATCGGAAAGCGGCTCACCGCGCCTTCCGTGGGCAACGAGGTGGGTTCGTACGCCTACGGATACCGTCCCTTTTATCAGGGGCTGTTTCTGGCGCCGCACGTGGTCGGCCAGGCAATCAAGGGCAGCCTTCTCATCGGCAGGTGCATGCAATCGCTCGGCTATGAAAATTTCCCTTCTCTCGACAAAACGCCCGCCGATATTACCCGCGCCATTCGTTTCGATACCGCGGAGCAGCTGTGCGCCTTTATCCGCTCGGTACAGGAGGCGTCTCCCGTGGACAGTTACGTCACCCCCGAGCCCTGGGATATGCCGGGTTACGACAGCAAGGTCATCATGGCGGCAGGATGTTTCGTGGACGGCGCCTCCATCGAACTTTCGGCGGACGCCCCGGTCAAGCCGCCGTATACCGCCTATTTCCAGGGCGGATTGACGTACGAGCATTGCAAATACGCCCTGAAAAAGATTTTGGAAAAGCTGCTGCCCGTCGAAGGGGCAAAATAAAGAAGGAGATTCGCGATGGAAAACGGCGTCGAAAAAATCGTTCGGGCGACGGAGCGGGAGATCCCGGGCATCGGCCGCCTGCTGATACAGGTAAACGACGTGCATGCGGACGCCCGTCCCGACCTCTTTTGCAAAGGAGGCAGAAAGTACACGGACAAACAGCTGAAAGGAATATTGAAAGCTCCCGAAACGCCCGTGTTTGTCGCGCTGGACGCGGCGGGGGAGGTCCTCGGCTACGCCTTTTGCAAATTCGAGCACCACGCGTACAAAAGCGGGAAAATCGTCACCCTGTATATCGACGATCTCTGCGTGGACGAAAGGGTGCGCGGGGCGCACGTCGGAAGCGCGCTCTTTCGTTACGCGGAAGATTTTGCGCGGCAATCGGGGTGTTATAATCTGACCCTGAACGTCTGGAGGGGAAACGATGCGGCGCGGCGTTTTTATGAAACGATGGGATTGACGGAACAAAAAATCGGATTGGAAAAAATTCTTTGACGCGGAAAAAATAAGTTTCCGGAAGGAGCAGAGGGCGATAACGATAAAAGAAAGGGACTTCCTTTAAGGAAATCCCTTTCTTTTTATGCCTTCTCAAAGGCGGTTCTCTTTTTCAATCAATACATGCCGCCCATGTCGCCGCCTGCGGGAGCCGCGGGTGCGGGAGGGGTGGGAATATCCGTCACGATGCTTTCCGTCGTGAGTAGGGTCGCCGCGACGGACGCCGCGTTCTGCAAGACGGAACGGGTGACCTTGGTCGGGTCGATGATGCCGCTTTCGACCATATCGCAGTATTTGTTGTTAAGGGCGTCATAGCCGTAGTTCGCCTTCTTGGAGGAAAGGACCTTGTCGACCACGACGGAGCCGTCTACGCCCGCATTCTTCGCGATCTGACGGATGGGCTCTTCCAACGCTTTGAGGATGATGGCCGCGCCCGTCTTTTCGTCTCCCTCGAGGGAAGCGACCAGCTTTTTGACGTCGGGGATCGCCGCGAGAAGGGCGCTGCCGCCGCCGGGAACATAACCTTCTTCCACGGCCGCTCTCGTCGCCGCCAATGCGTCGTCGATGCGCAGCTTCTTTTCCTTCATTTCCACTTCGGTAGCCGCGCCGACGCTGATGACGGCCACGCCTCCCGCGAGTTTGGCAAGTCTCTCCTGCAGCTTTTCTCTGTCGTAGTCGGACTTGGTCTCGGCGATCTGCGCCTTGATGGAGGCGACCCTCGCCTTGATTTCCTCGGAGCTGCCCGCGCCGTTGATGATGGTCGTGTTTTCTTTGTCGACCTTGACGGTAGCGGCTCTGCCGAGCATATCGGGCGTCACGTCCTTGAACTCGATGCCGAGGTCGGAGGAAATCACCTGGCCGCCGGTCAGCACGGCGATGTCCTGCAGCATTTCCTTTCTTCTGTCTCCGAATCCGGGGGCCTTGACCGCGACGGAATTGAACACGCCTTTCAGCTTGTTGACGATGAGGGCGGCAAGCGCGTCGCCTTCCACGTCCTCGGCGATGATGAGCAGCCTTGCTCCCTGCTGGGCGAGCGGCTCGACGACGGGCAGAATTTCCTGCAAATTGGAAATTTTCTTGTCCGTAATCAGGATGTAGGGGTTGTCGAGCACGGCTTCCATCTTATCGGTGTTGGTAACCATATAGGCGGAGGCATAGCCGCGGTCGAACTGCATGCCCTCGACGGTATTGAGCTCGGTCTTCATCGACTTGCCTTCTTCCACCGTGATGACGCCGTCCTTGCCGACGATTTCCATCGCCTTGGCGATGAGCGCGCCGATGTCCTTGTCGCTCGCGGAAATGGACGCGACCTGTTCGATGGCCTTCTGGCTCTCCACCGATTTGGAAATACTCTTGACATATTTCACCGTTTCGTCCACGGCCTTTTCGATACCCTTCTTCAAAATGATGGGATTTGCGCCGGCGGCGAGATTTTTCAGGCCTTCCCTGACGATGGCCTGCGCGAGGACCACCGCGGTGGTGGTGCCGTCGCCCGCGACGTCGTTGGTCTTGGTCGAAACTTCTTTCACGAGCTGAGCGCCCATGTTTTCAAAGGGGTCTTTGAGCTCGATTTCCTTGGCGATGGTCACGCCGTCGTTGGTGATGAGGGGCGCGCCGAACTTTTTGTCGAGAACGACATTTCTGCCCTTGGGGCCGAGGGTGATTTTCACCGTGTCCGCCAGAACGTTTACGCCCGTTTCGAGCGCCTTTCTTGCTTCGTCTCCGTATTTAATCTGCTTAGCCATGATGTTTTATCTCCTTAAAATAACCGATTTTGTGTTTGTCCGTCCGGGAGCTCAGTCCTCGACGACGGCGAGAATATCGCTCTGTTTGATGATGGTGAATTCCTTTCCGTCGACCTTGAAGTCGGAACCCGCATACTTGGAGCAAAGGACTTTGTCTCCCACTTTCACCTGCATCTGCACTTCTTTCCCGTCGATGATTCCGCCGGGACCGACGGCGACGACGATGCACGTCTGCGGTTTTTCCTGTGCGGAAGAGGGAAGGAAGAAGCCGCTCTTGGTCTTTTCTTCCACCGTCACGCTCTCCACGACCACTTTGTCGAACAACGGTTTGATATTCATAGCTGAAAACCTCCGAAAGATTTTTGTCCGTTTCCGCCCGTACGGACGGGGGACTGTAAATTTTTTCCGTTATTATTATAAACACCGGAGGCGGAAGCTCAAACAGGAAAAAACAAAATTGTTGCGGAGAAATTTTTATTTTTTGTCCGCCGTGCCGATTTCCCTTCCCAAAAGATTGCGTTTTGAGGGAAAATGTGGTACAATGATGATTGTCGCGGACGAAAAGACGGAAAGAGCCCGCACCGGAAGTTTTGTTTTTTCCCGGAACACCGGAGGAAGGCATGCCGGCGGCGCCGTTTCCGCGGCGGGAGGCAGAGAGCGATGGCGAAATCGGATAAATGGGACAAGCGGTTTATGGCGCTTACGGAGACGGTGGCGGAGTGGTCCAGCTGTTTTCAGCCGAACAGGCATGTGGGCGCCATCATCGTCCGCGACAAGCGGGTGATGACGACGGGTTACAACGGTGCGCCCGCCGGCGTGAAGAGCTGCGAGGAAAAGGGCGAATGTCTGCGCCGGAAGCTCAACATTCCCAGCGGGACCAAGCAGGAACTCTGTTTTGCCGTCCATGCCGAGCAGAATGCGATTATCCAGGCGGCAAAATACGGCATCAACGTCAACGGCGCCACGCTCTATTGCACGCATCAGCCCTGCGTCATCTGCGCGAAAATGATCATCAACGCGGGGATTGCCCGCGTCGTGTACAAGGACGGCTATCCCGACGATTTTTCCTTAAAGCTCTTTGAAGAAGCGGGCGTGAAGGTGGAAAAATACGGCGCGGAGAACGAAAATTCGTAAAACGCGGGTTTTACCCGGACAAGGAGAAAGAAAATGAATCCAATCGTAACGTTTGAGATGGAAAACGGCAAAACCTTCAAGGCGGAGCTGTATCCCGAAAAGGCGCCCAATACGGTGAACAATTTTTTGTCGCTGGCGGAAAAGGGTTTTTATGACGGTCTGATTTTTCACCGCGTCATTTCCGGCTTCATGATTCAGGGCGGCGACCCGAACGGAACGGGGACGGGCGGCCCCGGTTATCGGATCAAGGGGGAGTTTTCGGGCAACGGCTTCAAGAAAAACGACATTTCCCATAAACGCGGCGTGCTGTCCATGGCGCGCGCGCAGCATCCCGACTCCGCCGGGTCGCAGTTTTTCGTGATGCACGAGGACGGAGAATATCTCGACGGGAATTATGCGGCGTTCGGGGCGGTCATCGAGGGAATGGAAACGGTGGACGAGATCGCGGGCTGCAAGACCGATTGGAACGATCGCCCGTACGAGGAACAGAAAATCAAAAGGGTGACGGCGGAGACTTTCGGGACGGAATATCCCGAGCCCGAAACGGTGTAAGCGGACGTCCGGCGTTGCGGATGTATCGGCCGACCGCACGGGAAGAAAACTTTCAAATACAGGAGAATATATGACGGATCATTCCATTTATCAGAACCCTCTTTGCACGCGGTATGCGAGCAAAGAGATGCAGCGGGCGTTTTCGGACGAGAAGCGTTTCCGGCTGTGGAGAAAGCTCTGGATTGCGCTGGCGGAATCGGAAATGGAGCTCGGGCTGGGCATCGAGCCCGGGCAGGTCGCGGAAATGAAGAAGTACGCGGACGATATTGATTACGACCTCGCCGAAAGTTACGAAAAGGAAGTGCGCCACGACGTCATGGCGCACGTAAAGACGTTCGGGGCGCAGGCAAAGAGCGCCATGCCCATCATTCATTTGGGGGCGACGAGCTGTTTTGTCAACTGCAATTCCGAAATCATCATGATGGACGAGGCGCTGGATATCGTTCGGCGAAAGCTCGTCAACGTCATGGAAAAGCTGAAAAATTTTGCGCTGAAATATAAGGATTTGCCCACTTTGGGCTTTACCCACCTCCAGCCCGCCCAGCTCACGACGGTGGGAAAGCGGGCGACTCTCTGGCTGCAGGATTTGGAAATGGATTACCTCGACCTCGCCGACCTGAAATCGCACGTCAAACTGCGCGGCGTCAAGGGAACGACGGGGACGCAGGCGAGCTTTCTGGAACTTTTCGACGGCGACGAGGAAAAGGTGAAGGAGCTCGAACGCAGAGTGGTCCGGAAAATGGGATACGAAAAGGTGTACGGCGTCACGGGACAGACCTACCCGAGAAAATTCGACTATAACGTTCTCTGCGTCCTTTCGCAGATCGCGCAGAGCGCCTATAAGTTTTCCAACGATATCCGCCTTTTGCAGAATATGAAGGAAATCGAGGAACCGTTCGAGAAAAACCAAATCGGATCTTCGGCGATGGCGTATAAGAGAAATCCCATGCGCTGCGAACGCATCGGCTCGCTGGCGAGGTATGTTCTTTCCCTTCCCGCAAACAGCGCGGTCACTTCTTCCACGCAATGGCTGGAAAGGACGCTCGACGATTCCGCCAACAGGCGCATCGTCAATGCGCAGGCGTTTCTCGCCGTGGACGCCATCCTCAATATTTATATGAACGTGGCGGAAAATCTCGTCGTCTATGAAAAAGTGATCGCCAAACATATCCGCGCGGAACTTCCCTTTATGGCGACGGAAAACATCATGATGGAATGCGTGAAGGCGGGCGGAAACCGGCAGGAACTTCATGAACGCATCCGCGTGCTCTCCATGGAAGCCGGGAAAAAAGTCAAGGAGGAAGGCGGAGAAAACGATTTATTGGATCGCATCCGCGGGGACGATATGTTCAAGGCCGTGCACGACCGCCTGGACGAAATTCTCGATGCGAATAAATTTATCGGACGGGCGCCTTCTCAGACGGCGGAGTTTATTCGCGACGAAATCGATCCCATACTCGAGGCAAACAAAGAATGCCTCGGTGAGAAAGGGGACGTCCGCATCTGATTTGAAAAATACAATAATCGCGAAAGAAATAAGCCGACAAAGCGTCGGCTTATTTTTTA
>CALWAU010000044.1 GCA_944375795.1 uncultured Clostridia bacterium
TTGCACAAAGGAGCTTCGGGAAAGCGTCTGAACCGCTCCCTTGCGCAAAGGCGCGGAAACACTACGAAACAAGCCCCCTTTCCGGCGGCGGGCGGCGGGGCGGGATTTGCGAAAATTCCGCCCCCGAAATATTCACCAACTTTTCAAAAAACCTTAAAGCAACGAACGAAAAAAAGGCTATAATAATAAATGTAAAGCGAAAGCGACAAAGTTTCGGCAGGCGGCGCGCGATGCGGAAGCGCCCGATTTGCCGGGGAGGATTCGGAGTATGAATAAGATAATCGGAACGCTGGCGGCGGCGACTTGCGTCATGGCGACGGCGTTCGGGGCCGCAGCTTGCGATTTCGGAACCGAAAATGCAAAATCCGCTTACGAGCTGGCCGTAGAGAACGGCTTTACCGGGACGGAGCAGGAATGGCTCAACAGCCTGCGCGGCGCCAACGGCTCGGACGGCAGCGACCTGGATATCGAGGACGTGTATGCCGCCGCACAAAAGAACGGCTACGAGGGCACTTTCCTCGAATTTCTCAAAGAATATCTTTCGGTGGACGTCTCCGAAAACAACGACACGGAGACGATTGCGCACAATATGATGTCCGTGGTCAGCATCTATTGCGGTTTCACGGTGACGGAGACCATACAGACGGGCGGCATTTTTTCGCAGCCGATAACGCGGGAGCAAACCGTGTGCTCCGCAGGCAGCGGCGTCATCGTCTGGCTGAATAAGGACGCGGGCAACGCTTACGTGATCACCAATTATCACGTCGTCTACAACGTCGACAGCGAGACGGGGGACAGCGACGGAATTTCCGATTCCATCTGGCTGTATCTGTACGGCGATCTGAATACCTTCGACACGTCCAAGGGAACGGACGAGGAAAACGGGATCCCCGCTACCTATGTGGGCGGCTCCATGAATTACGATATCGCCGTCCTCGAAGTGCAGGGCAGTACGGTGCTCAGCGAAAGTTCGGCCGAGGCCGCCGAGATAGGCGATTCCGAATCGCTGGCCGCGGGCGAGCGGGTGTATGCGATCGGCAATCCCGAGGGAGAGGGCATCTCCGTGACGGAGGGGGTCGTCTCCGTGGATTCCGAGTATCTCACCATGACCGGGGCGGACGAAAAGACGGAGGTGAACCTTCGCGTCATCCGCACGGACGCCGCCATCAATTCCGGCAACTCGGGCGGCGGCCTGTTCGATGCCTCCGGAAAACTGGTGGGCATCACCAACGCCAAGCGCATCGATCAGCTGACTTCGGACAACTTCGGAAACATCGAAGTGGACGAGAGCGTGGACAATATCGGCTATGCCCTGCCCATCATGCAGGTCTGCTATGCCGTCAATAATATTCTGGATAACGGCGGAACGCTGCGCCGCGCTACCCTGGGGGTCACCGTGCAGACGACGGCCTCGGACGGGACGATAGACGCCTCCGGAAAGGCGTCCGTGACCGAGGAAGTGACGGTGGTTTCCGTCACGGACGGCTCTGCCGCCGACGGCGTTTTGCAGGAGGGTGACGTCATTCGTTTTATCCGATTCGGGGATACCGGGTATGAGATTACCCGCCGGTATCAGATTACGGACTTGCTGCTTACGGTCCGTTCGGGCGATTCGGTTATCCTGACGGTGGAACGGAACGGAGAGGAACAGAATCTCTCGATTGCGTTCGACGACAGCTCGTATTTCCAGACGGTGGCCTGACGGCTTTATGACTTCCGCCAATTGATTTTGCTCACACAATTCTCTTTATATTTTTTCATTATTTTCTCTCTTATATATTTTTCATCGGGAAAGCGTTTCCGGGTCATACCGGAAGCGCTTTCTTGATATCCGGGCCCTTTCGTCCCGTTCGTCCCTTTTCGCACAGGGCGTCGGGAAAGGGAAAGAATATATTTGTACGGGCTTATGCCCGCGTAAACGGCGCGATAAGGCGCAAATCCGCGGTTTGTCCGGGGGCGAGGGAGGAAGGGGCAGATTACTTTTGCGCAGAAGCGGAGGAAAACTTGACTTTTGCGGCGAAAGGGAGTATACTTGAAAAAAGCGCGTTCCGCTCCCTCTTGCGGGGCGCGTCGGTCGGAAATTTTGCCGCGGCCTCGCGCCGCGAAAGGAAGGCTTTATGAAAGCGGAAGAATTTATCGCCTCTCTCTCCGAAATATCCCGCAAAAACTCCTATCGTTTCGATCGGATACGCGCCTGCATTCCGCTCGGAAAGGACGACGCGGGCAACGTGGTCGTGGCGCACCGCGAAGAAAATCCCGGCAGATATCATCACGTCTGCGTGACGGGTGCGGGCAGGGTGGATTTTATCCGTCGTCTCGTGCTCGTTCTTTCCTGTATTTACGACCGCTCGGAGGCGATGTTCCTCGTCCTCTCTCCCCGCGCGGAATACGGCGAATTGCTCCGCCTGAAAAATGCCGACGTCACCGTTCCGTATATCCGCACCTCGGCGGATTACGAGGCGGCGCTGGGCACCCTCCGCGAACTGGTGCGGATGCGGGCGCTGAACGTCGGTTTTCCCCGCCTGTTTGTCGTTCTCGACGGTCTGGAGGAACTTCCCGACGTGCAGCGCGACGGCATGCTGGAGCCCTATAAGGCCTGTTTCGAGGCGGTGGGGACGAGCGGCGTGGAGATCGTGACGGGCGCGGAGCTTCTGAACAGTATTTTCAGCGGCTATCCCGGCGCTTTCGTCGGCATCGGAAACTGCCTCGTGACCACCAAGGGCGGCGGCAGGGCGGACGTGACCTATGTGAATACCGATTCCTCGCTCACGCCGCCGCGGGAGATATCCTGTCCCGATTCCCCTTCCTTCGGGGAGACGGTGGATTTTTTCAATTCGCTGGCATGAGGTGAAAAATGGCGGCTTCGGAAAGAGAGGGTTATCCCTTTCATCTCATCCCTGCCCCGCTTATCGGGTGGTATCGCGCCAACAGGCGTGCGCTTCCGTGGCGGGAAAATCCCACCCCGTATCGCGTGTGGGTGTCCGAAATCATGTTGCAGCAGACCCGCGTCGAGGCGGCGCGGGATTATTATTTGCGCTTTTTGCGGGAATTGCCCGACGTGCGCGCCCTGGCGGAATGCCCCGAGGAAAAGCTTCTCAAGCTGTGGGAGGGGTTGGGTTATTACAGCCGCGCCCGCAATCTGCAAAGGGCGGCGAAGATCGTCTGCGAGCGGTACGGCGGCGTCTTTCCCGCCGAAGAACGCGCTTTGAGGGAACTGCCCGGCATAGGGGAATACACGGCGGGGGCGATTTTGTCCATCGCCTTCGGCAAGCGGGCCCCGGCGGTGGACGGAAACGTCCTTCGCGTGGCTTCCCGCCTGACGGAGGACCCTTCTCCCGTGTCCGATCCCCGTTATAAAGCGCATCTCTCGCGGGAACTTGCGGCCGTATATCCCTCCGAGGGGAGGGACTGCTCCGATTTCACGCAGGCGCTCATGGAGCTGGGCGCCCTCGTCTGCAAACCCTCCTCGCCCGACTGCGCGGCCTGTCCCGTGCGCGCGCTCTGCCGCGCGGCGGAGCACGGAACGCAGGCTTCTTTTCCCGTGCTTCCCGAAAAAAAGGAGAAGCGCCGGGAAGATATCTTCGTCTTTCTCATTCGCACGCCGCGGGGAATCGCCGTCCGCAAACGGGAAGCGGGGGTATTGAAGGGCATGTGGGAATTTCCCTCCCTCACCCTTTCGGACGCGGGCGGGAAGGCCGCGGAAGATATCCTGAAGGGGTGGGGCATGTCTGCGTTCAAAGTGGAGCGCAGCCGAAAATATACGCACATTTTTACGCATATCCGCTGGGATATGACCTGTTTCCTCGTCGAGGCGGATTCGGCGCCTTTTTGCGTCTTTTCCGAGGCGGAGCTGGAGAGCGCGGTCTCTCTGCCCACCGCTTTTAGGCAGTGTCTGTCCCTGTTGGAGGAATGAGAAAAAACGGACGGCGAGGCGGCGCGAAAGCGGGCGGGACGCGGAGGAGAAAAAGCGTTCGGTGCTTCCCTGCTGCCCGCAGATATATTCGTTCGCGAAGGTGAAGGCATGGAAAACACGGAAAACAGGGAAAAGGGAAAGAAAACGTACAGGCTGAATTTTGAAATGGTGCCCGAGGAATGCTGGTATGCCAATCTGCGCAGCGTCCTCCCCCGGGAGGTGTGGGACAGAATCCGTCGGGACGCCTATGCCCGCGCGGGCGGCAGGTGCATGATCTGCGGCGCCCGCACTTCCCGTTTGGAGGCGCACGAGCGTTGGAGTTACGACGAAAAGAGGAAAATACAGAAGTTGGAGGACGTCGTCGCGGTCTGTCGGCCCTGTCACGAGGTCATCCACATTTCCCGCACCCAGCTCATGGGACGGGGCGTCGAGGCGATGGAGCATTTCATGAAGGTGAACGGCTGCACGCAGTCGGAATTTCACGAGGCGCTCGGCGATGCCAACCGCCTGTACAGGAAGCGCAACGAGGTGGAAGGCTGGGTCACGGACCTTTCCTTTCTCCGGGAGCGGTTCGGCATATCGGGGCTTCCCGGAACGTCGGAGAAGGGCGAAAAATGATGAATTGTGACACGGGCGGAAAAAACGGCACACGAAAAACAAAAATAATTGAAAAAACACATAAATATTGCGGAAATCCTATTGAAAAAATTCGGGGAGTGTGATATAATTATGGCAAAAACAGGGAAATCGGCGGGCGCATTTTGCGCCGTGTGCGCCCTTCCGGCGCGCGGCGCGGTTTCCGGAGGGATTGCGGCAAGGAGGTCACAGATACGGTATGAAAGTCATTCTGGTAAACGGCAGCCCCCACGAGAACGGGAGCACGTATACGGCGTTGAAGGAAGCGGAGAAGGCGCTTGCGGAGGAGGGCGTACAGACGGAGCTTTTCTGGATAGGGAAGAAGCCCGTGTCCGGCTGCATTGCCTGCGGGGCGTGCCGGAAACTGGGAAAATGTTTCATGGACGATATCGTCAACGAATTTACCGCCAAGGCGGCGGAGGCGGACGGATTTCTGTTCGGTTCCCCCGTGCACTACGCCTCGGCGTGCGGCGCGCTGAAATCGTTTATGGACCGCGCTTTTTACAGCGGCGGGGCGGCGCTGCGCCATAAGCCCGCGGCATGCGTGGTCAGCTGCCGGCGCGCGGGCGGAACGGCGACGTTCGACATGCTCAACAAATATTTCACCATCAACTGTATGCCCGTGGTCTCCTCCAACTATTGGAACGAAATTCACGGCAACAACGCGGACGAGGCCCGGCGGGACGAGGAGGGGCTGCAGACGATGCGCATACTCGGCCGCAATATGGCGTGGCTTCTGAAATGTATCGAATCGGGCAGGCGCGAAGGCATTCTGCCGCGGGAAGAAAAGAAAATCCATACCAATTTCATTCGGTGAAAGGAGAGCTATGAAAGGATATATCATCGGTATCGATCTCGGCGGCATGAGCGCCAAGGGCGCAATCTTTGACGGGGAGGGGAACGCGGTCGCCAAAAAGAGCGTCCCCACCGATTCCGCGGACGGCTTCGAGGGCACCGCGAAAAAGCTGGCCGACCTCGCGCGGGCGGTAGCCGAGGAGGCGGGCGTGCCTTTCGGGGAGGTCGCGGGGCTGGGCGTCGCTTCCCCCGGCGTCGTGGACGGCGGCACGGGCAAGGTGCTGAAATGGAGCAATTACGGCTGGGAGAACGTGCCTCTCGGGGAACGGCTGGCGGAACTGACGGGCAAGAAGGTCCGCATCGTCAACGACGCCAACGCCGCGGCGTACGGGGAGGCGAAATTCGGCTCCGCCGCCGCGTATCAGAGCAGCATTTTTATCACGCTGGGCACGGGCGTCGGCGGGGGAATCGTCCTGGACGGAAAAATCGTCGAGGGATTCATGAGCGCGGGCGCCGAAATCGGCCACATGTCCATCGAGGCGGACGGGGTTCTGTGCGGATGCGGCAACCATGGCTGCTTTGAATGCTATGCTTCCGCCACGGCGCTCATCCGCCGGACGAAAAAGAAGATGGAGGAAAACTGCGACAGCCGCATGTGGGAAATTGCTGGCGGGGCGCTCGCGAACGTGGACGGAAGGACGGCGTTTGAAGCGGCGAAGCTCGGCGATCATGACGCGCGGGAGGTCGTGAAAAAATACATCGGATATCTCGCGGTGGGCATCGCCAATCTCGTCAATATCCTCCGTCCCGAGGCAATCGTTCTGGGCGGCGGCATCGCCTGCGAGGGGGAATCCCTTTTCGGGCCGCTGCGCAAAGAGGTGGAAAGCCGCATTTACGTTTCCTCCTCCGCCGTGCCCCTGAAAATCGTGGGGGCAAGCCTGGGCAACGCCGCGGGCATTTACGGCGCGTATGCGCTGGCGAGAGAGGCCCTCTGAAAGAACGGGCGCGGAGCAGTTTGTAAAAAATGCGACGGGCCGGGCGACAGAAAGAATAACGGTTCCGTCGAGGTCATCACGGGGATTCGCCGCTGCCGAAAATCCCCGCGGTGGCCTTATATTTTCGGGCGTTCGGTATGGCTGAGGCATATTATCATATTATCGTGTTTGTTCCCGACGCGGAAACGGCATTGAAAATCAAAATTGAGAAATCTCAGAACGGAGGTTAAAGACAGAGATGAAGAATTTGAGAAGGATATTCAGCGTTATGTTTGTGCTGCTGTTTTCGTGTATCCTGTTTGTCGGATGCGGAGGGGAGCAGGGAATAGACGAAACCAGACAATATGTTATATTTACGGTTTCAAAGGACAGACCGGGAGAACCGACGGAAGAAGATACGTATAAAGTAGATTCGGATGCACTCAAAGAAGTGCAATATGAATACGACCCCGAAGTTACGTACTCGATAAGGGCGGACGTATACTATGTG
>CALWAU010000045.1 GCA_944375795.1 uncultured Clostridia bacterium
AAAACAGACGATCTGTACAATTTTGGGTTGTACATACAATCTCGAACAGGCAACATTTTATCCGTTCGGGTGTAAAAAAGGTGTAAATCCCGATTTCGCATAAAAGTAACTACTAAATATAGAGAAGAATAGAACCCGAAAACACTATATATTGTAGATCTTTGCCTATTGGGGGAGGATAACATATCGGCGTCGGAGGCCTTTATGGTATCCAATTCCACTACGGGCACGGTCGGTTTTTTGCCGATTGCGGCGATTACCCTTCTATTATAGCAGATATTTCGGAAATGTCCAGCAAAAATGACCGCCGCGGGCAAAAAATTTTCCGATTTCTTTTCCGGCTTTTTGAAAGCCGCCGCCGGTTTTTCGGAGGCCGAAACGCAGGAATGATAAAAACGGTTTTCTTGGCGTCGGGGAAAACGCGTCTGAAGGAGGTAAAACAAACCAAAACGAGGGCCGTGGAAACGGGAAAGAAAGGGAGGGGACATGGCAATACGGCGAAAACGTCGAAAAAATGGTGTTTCTCGGACAAAAAAACGGTTTTTTTCTATTGACAAATCCTTTCTTGTGTATTATAATAAAAACAGCAAAGGGTATACGGGGAGAAGAAAACGCCCCCGAAATAAGTCCTCTTGCGCAGGGAATTGTATGAAAAAATACGAATACGTCAATGTCAGATTGGGCACCTTGAATACCAGGCGTTTCTCCAACGGGAACGTTCTGCCGATCATTTCCGTTCCCCACGGAATGGCTTCTTTTACCATTCAGAACGAAAATTCGCGGGGGAGTTGGTTTTATTCGCCCTGTTCCCGCAGCTTTGAGGGCATTCGTCTGACCCATCAGCCCTCGCCCTGGGTGGGGGATTACGGAAATCTCATTCTGACGGGCCAGCGCGGCGCGCTGTATTTTGACGAGGAGAGGCGTTGGTCCTCCTTCGACGCGGAGAAAGCCGTCCTGGAGCCCGCATATATGAAAGCGTATGTATGCCGCGATCGCTATACGTTCGAGCTGACGCCGACAAACAGCGGCGCGGCGGTGCGGTTTTGCTTTTCGGAGGAGGGAGTCAACCGAATCAACCTCATCGGCATGGCAAAGACGGTTTTCGAGGCGGACGCGGACAATCGTCGGGTGACGGGATACACGACGGCGGCAAGCCATCCCGTGCCCTGCGGGGAACTGCGCGAATATTTCGTTTTGCAGTCGGACGTTCCCTTCCGCGTCGAGCGGGGAGAAAACGCGATTTCTCTCGTCACGGGCGCAAAGGAAGCGGAGATCCGCTTTTCCACCTCCTTCCTTTCCGCCGAACAGGCGCTGCTCAACTACGAACGGGAGCTGAAAGGCAAATCCTTTGAGGAGATTTACGACGCCGCGCGCGCGGAGTGGGAAGAATATCTTTCCTCTGTCGAGGTGGAGGACGCCGACGAGGAGCGCAAAGCGGTATTTTACACCTGCATGTATCGCGCCTATCTCTGGCCCCGCCGTTTTTACGAACGGGACGCGCAAGGCCGCGTTTTGCACCTGAATATGGAGACGGGAAAGCCGTCCGAGGGGTACATGTATGCGGACAACGGGTTCTGGGACACCTATCGGACGCTGTATCCTTACCTTTCGCTGGTGGATACGAAGCTGTATGCAGAGATTGCGGAGGGAATTTACAACTATTATGCGGACAGCGGCTGGCTGCCCAAGTGGCTTTGCCCCAACAATATCAACTGCATGCCGGGCATGCTCGTCGAAGCGGTGGCCGCGGACGCGGCGGTAAAGGAAATCATTTCCCGCCCGCTGGCGGAAAAGATGCTTACGGCGCTTCTGCACGACGGGGAATGCGATTCAGGCGAACCGGGCGTCGGCAGAACGGGGCTGAAGGAGTACCGCAAATACGGCTACGTGCCGTATACGGCGGCGAATGAGAGCGTCAACGAAACCCTGGACGGCTGTTACGGGGATTATTGCATCGCGCAGGTCGCGGCGAAGCTGGGGAAAAAAGAGATCGCGGAGCGGTATTACGGTTATGCGAAAAATTATCGCAATCTGTTCGACCCCTCGGTAGGATTCATGCGCGGCAAGGACGAGAAGGGGAATTTCCGCGAGGAGGATTTCGACCCCTATGCCTGGGGCCGGGATTATACGGAGGGCTCCGCCTGGCAGAGTTCTTTCGCCGTCTATCACGACATCGCGGGCCTGAACGAGCTGTACGGCGGAAAGCTGGCGGCAAAGATCGACGAAGCGGTTGCGGCGCCCGCCTATTATTCGATAGGCGGCTATGCGGGAGAGATCCACGAAATGAGCGAGATGGCGGCGGCGGATTTCGGCCAGTGCGCCATTTCCAATCAGCCCTCCTTCCATATGCCCTATATTTACAGCGAGCTGGGCGACGTCGGCAAGACGGCGGCGCTTTGCGAACGCCTGGCGGGGGCGTTCCGGAACGCGCCCGACGGCTTCCCGGGGGACGAGGACAACGGAACGATGGCGGCATGGTTTATTTTAACCTGCCTCGGCATGTATCAGATGTGCCCCTCCCGGCCCGATTTCACGATGAGCCTGCCCCTCTTTGACCGCATTACCGTGCATTTGGCCAACGGCAGGACGCTTCGCATCGAAAAATCCGCCCTGCGCCCCGAAGAAATGCGGAACATCGTCGGATACGACGAGGTGATGCAGGGGGGAAACCTGGCGGATATCGTCCGCAAAAAGTGACGAAAAAACGGATACATAGCCGATAATAGGGGGACAGGGAAGCGATGAATGTGATAAAACCTCAAACGGAAGCGGAGTTTTCTCTCGCTGTGTTTTTGCAGGGCGCGCTCAACCGGCGCGGGGTGGAAACGGCGATAGACGTCGACCGTTGCCTCGATTACCGTAAAGGCGGGACGGAAAAGGATTTGTGGCGGCTGGTGGAGGAGACCGCGCCCTCGTTTGACGGCATGGCGGTGTACGATTTTGCCCCCGGCGACGTTTCGGTGAACATGGCGGCGACGGCATGCGCCGCGGAAAATCTGTTGGGCGTGCCGCGCGTCCTCGCGGAGAGGGCGGGCAGGTACGGCCTGAAGCCTCGTTTCGACACGGCGGATTTCAAGGGCGGCGACGCGGAGCGCCAACGCGCCGTCTGGCTGCTGTTTCGGGACAGACTGAAAAGGGACTGTCTCGTCCACCAGGTGACGACGGAGGAGGGCTTTCATCACGGCCTGCGCGATTACGCGATTTCGCACGGCGCGTTTTGCTTTTTTGCGCGGCCGGAGGAGGACGCGGATTTTCTCCGCGAGGTGCTCGGCTGGGCGCGCAAGGGCATTCCCGTCTACGGGTGGACGACGGACGAGCTCGCCTTTGTGCGGGAATTGTCCCTGTTCGGGGACTATCTCATCCCCTCCGATTGGTCATGCAATCACAGTCTGTTTGCGCGCGGGAGGTATTCGCGCCTGAAACAGCGGGGCAGGACGGAGACGCCCGTCGCCGATCCCGCCGCGCATTATCTCGCGATCGTCGTGAGCGACGGGGACAACGTGCAGTGGCTGGAACGCAATTTTGCGACGGACGGCCTGTACGGGCAGCGCATCCGCCGCGCGCGGCCGTATAAAATGAGCTGGACGGCGGCGCCCCTGCTGGGAAAACTCTGTCCCGAAGCCCTGCGCGGCATCTATGCGCGGGCGGAAAAGGACACCTTTGTCTGCGGCGTTTCGGGGATCGGCTACACCAACTGCATGACCTTTCCCGAATCCCGTCTGGCGGCGTTTGCGCGCAAGACGGCGACGGGGATGAAATACGCGGACATGCGGGTGGTGACGCTGCTGGACGACATGCGCCGCATCCCCGCGGAGGGCCCGGAGGGGCGCCTGGCGCGCTTTGCGGAACAGGAGAACATCTCGGGCGGCATCTGGGAGCTCGATCCCGACCGTTACCAAAGCGGCCGCGGAAAAATTTTCTGGGCGAAGGGCAAACCTTTCATCAGCGTCGGCGTATCGCTGTGGCACCCTTCCTGCAAGGCGGAGTCCGTGACGCGGGAATGGCTGGATTCGGTGGCGGCGGAGATCGCGGCAAAGCCCGCGGATCTCCGGTCGGAACGCGGGTATACCGTGCTCAACGTGCACCCGTGGAGCATCTGCATGGACGACGTGGATTATCTCGTTTCCCGGCTGCCCGGGCGGATAAAAATCGTTTCGGCGGAGGAGCTCGTCGCTTTGGTTGCCGCCAACGTGCGCCGCTGACGCGCGGCGGGCGGCGAGGAAAGACACGAAGGAGGTAAGGGAAGCAGAATATGGTTACCATCAACGATGTGGCAAAAAAATGCGGCGTGGCGAAATCCACCGTTTCCAATGCGCTGACGGGGAAAAAGTACGTCAGCCCCGAGCTGACCGAGCGCATTCGGGCGGCCTGCAAAGAGCTGGATTTTCAGCCCAATTTTTATGCGTCCACCCTGTCCAGGGGAGAGACGAATATCGTGGCGCTCGTGCTGGAAGAGGACAGCAGGGTGAAGTTTCGGGGCTTTTACGCCGATCTCATCGTCTCCTGTCTGCGCACGGCGGCGGCGCGCGGCCGGCACCTGTTGGTATACAGCGGGCTGGACAAAAATTCCGTCTTTACGATGCTCAAACGGGACAAGGCGCCCATCGACGGAGCCATCGTCATGACGCCGCTCGTGGACGACGCCCGCATATCCCAGCTGGAAAAGGAGCGCATTCCCTGTGTCATCATCGGCCGCCCCGCGAAAGAGGTAAGCATCAGCTATGTGGACATCAATAACGTAAAACTTGTCGGCGACGTCGCCGAAAGGCTTTACGCCCGCGGGTTCAAGCGCTTCTGCCTCATCAACAGCGAGCGCTCCAAAACCATTTCCATCGACCGCGCGCGGGGCTTCTCGCACGTCCTCAACCGCAAGGGAGACGCGGAGACGCACATCGTATATTCCGCCGAGAGCTCGGAGGCGGAGGGGCGCCGCTGCGCCGCGCCCTTTCTCGAGCCCGGAACGGCTTTCATCGTCTCGGACGGAACGGTGGCGAGAGGCGTGTACGAGTCCGCGAAGGAAGCGGGAGAGGAGGTTTTGTCCGGGATACATATCTATTCCCTCGGCGAGGACGTATCGGCGGATGTCCCCTGGGAGTACGCCCGCCAGGACTACGTCAAATTGGGCACGCTGGCCACCGAAACCCTCCTCAACGAAATCGACGGAGACCATGAACCCAAGCAGATTTGCACGGAATACTACACCGTGTGAAAAAAACATATTATGAAAAATCGGAGAAATTTTCGTAAAACCTATTGACAACGGCAAAAAAGTGTGATACAATAAAGCCAGAAAATCAGTTTTCTGAAAATTTCTGATACTTTCGGACGGAAGAATTCCGGCCGAAAATCAACAGGGGCGCCCCTGTTTTACGTAATACATCGGTATTACGTAAAAAAAACTTGTCGGGAAAATAGTTTCGGGGGAAAATGGGGAGGCTGGCGCCGCGGCGCGCCGTATGGAGTTTCCTTTTCGATGTAAAGAAGGCTGGTCGGTTTGTTTTTGAATCGCTTTGTCGCACGTGCTCGAAAAATGCTCCATTTTATTTTTGCCGCTTAAAAAAACGGTTTTCTGCCCTCTGCGGAAAAATTGTTTTGTCGGGCGGGTCCGATAGTAAGGAAAAGCCGGGCGCGGAAACGCGTCCGAGAAATAACGGGGAGGAATGTAACTGATATGAAACGAATCAAAAACATCGGTTTTGCATTTGTTTTATGTGCGGCGCTGGCGTTTGCCGCCTGTTCTTCCGGGACGGAACCCGGAAGTTCGAGCGACGGCGCAAGCGACGGAGGAAGCAGCTCGGCGGAAAAGGTGACCGTGCGGCTGGCGGGGCAGACCGCCGACGCGGACGGGGAATACTCCGTTTCCATCGCCGAGGGCGAAAGCGAAAATTATACGCTGGTGGTCGGTACGCTGACCGATTACGCCTTTACGGCGGAGAGTTCGGACGCCGAGGTGGTATCCGCGTCCGTGACGCAGACGACGCTCACGCTGGAAGCGGCGGGGGCGGGCAGCGCCGTGGTGACGCTGTCCGAAAACTCGGATAAGGCGGAGGACCTCGTCATCAACGTGACGGTGACGGGCGAGGAGGCCGTTGCTCCCGAGAGCGTGAACATCTCGAACATCGAGGACGGCTCGGGCGAGATTTCCGATCCGTACACCGTGACTTTTTCCGCCGGAAAGACGTCGGAGCACAATCTCGTCGTGCGGCCGACGGGTGCGGACGGGACGTTTACCTGGACGGTGGGCGCCATCGAAAACGGAGCCTTTACCGCTGCGGAAAACGCGGCTTTGACCGCGGTGCAGGAGGGGACGAGGCTGACGCTGGAATCGGACACGCCGGGCACGTATGCCGTCATGGGCGAGGCGAATACGGGCGACTTCGCCGTCTATCTCAGCGTGACGGTGGAGGAGTATACCCCGCTGACGGGCATCACCGCCAACCTCACCGAGAGCGAGGAAGCGGAGTACGACTACTATTTCAAGACGGCGAAGGGCACTTCCTGGGACATGACCAACGGCATGGCGAAGCGCGCGGAGGATATCGCGGCCGGCAACGACAAGAATATTTCCGGCTATCAGCTTCCGCTCAACCAGACCTATTATCCGTCCCTGTATAAGATGGAATTTACGCCGCAGCCCGCGGAAGCGAGCGATACCACCTGGGTGGTCACGGAGAGCAATGACGGTATCTTCACGCTGAGTTCGGATGGCAACTGGACGGCGGACGCGGCGGGAAGCACGGTTATCACCGTCAGCAACACTTCGGGCGAAGCGGAGATAAAAATCAAAGTAGACGTCGTGGACACCCTCTATAACGGCGTGCTCAGGAGCGAGTACGACGAGATGGAGGCGAACGCCGAATGCTATTGGAATTTCGACTCCAATCCCGACGATTACGAGGCGACGAAGGCGATGCTGGAGGATTGGCAGCTGGTCATGAACAAGACCACCTCCGATCCGAACGGCGACGACGGCAACCAGAAGATGTTCTATCTCGGTACGGCGACGCGGGTGTACGGCATCGGTCTGGAAACGCAGATTGATTCCTCTACCGGGCTTTCTTCGGGCGCGGTGACGGCGCTCACCTGGACGAAGGCGGCTATCCCTGCCCAGGCGACGACGCTGACGGCGTACATCGGCAATAACGAAAAGACCATCGGCAATTACCGCATCACCCTGGTGAAGGGGGACGGCACGTCCGTATGCATCACGGACGGTTGGGTGCAAAAGACCACGCCCAACGACGCGGGCACGCCGTATGCGGAATATGAAATTCCCGACGAGTTCAAGGGCGTCGAAGCGGCGATCGTCGTGGAAACCACCCTTTCCCAGACGGACAACAACTGCGAGATTCACGTCAAGGGAATCTGGATCAATACGTATACGGAAGTGGAGAGCATTTCACTGGCGGAATCTTCCGCGACGGTGGGGCAGTCGGGCAGCTACACGATCGTGCCCACGGTGAAGCCCGACGACGCTTCCTATAAGACGGTCACCTATGCGGTGGTATCGACGCCCGAGGGCGGCGAGGGCAAGGTGACGGTGAGCGACGGCGGCGTCGTCTCCGTGGCGGCGGACGCGCCCGTCGGCAAATATACCGTCCGCGTGACTTCCACGGACAATCCGGAAGTGACGGCCGATTTTGAACTCACGGTGGAAGCGTATGTGCCGCTGACCGAGTTTGTGGGCATGCTCAATCTCGGCGGCAGGGAAATCGTCTATGACAAGGGCGAGCTTTCCGGCTCCACCATTCGGGCGACGATCGATTCCGCAAACGGCATTTACACCGATCCGTCCCTGACCTTCTCCTTCGCCTGGAACGAGGGGGCTTCGAGGACGAGCTATAAAGTTTCCCTCAGCGAAAACGGCATCGTCTCCGTCAGCGACGGCGTGCTGTCCTTTGTGGGGGCGGGTACGGTCCTCGTGACGGTGACGCCCGACGACAATGCGGAACTCGCGTTCTCTTTCACGGTCACTGTTACGGCGTATGACGAAAGCACTTCCCTGATTCCGGGGACGAATGTCACGCTTACGGCCGCGGCAATGATGGGCGCGGACGAGAGCGGTTCCTGGACGACGGCGGAGGCGATGAGGCGGTTCAACTACAACACGGTGGATAAGCGGCACGGCAACGCCAAGTGGGCGTATGACGGCGATGCGATTCAGTTTGAAAGCCACGTGACGGTAGCGAACAGCCCCAACCCCGTCAACATCGGCTACAACTATATTTCCGTGGCGGAGGGCACGAATTATCTCACCTTCCAGCTCCGCGGCCACAGCGACGACAGAAATCTCGAAAGCAGCAACGTGCGCGTCCGCGTGGCGTATCTCTCCGGAGAGGCGTGGACGGTGGACACCCTTCTCGATTGGACGACAATCGCCAGCCGCTGGAAGCAGGAGCAGGAATGGTATACGCTTGCGCTCGACGTTTCCGGCTATGCGGGCAAGAACGTCATCGTCATCTTTGAAGCGGTCGGCGGTTTGCAGAACAACGGCAATTATCCGGCGGGCTCCGATTCGTCGGCGGGCGGATATCTCTACCTGAAGAACATTTCGCTGGCGGCAGAGCTTCCCGAAGGCGCCATTCTCGCCTCGGCGGCCGAAATTCCCGATACCTATTCGACGTACAGAATGTACACCAACGGCGACCTGACGACGCAGGGCTGGACCTCCAGCGCGAACGGCGCTTCCGGTTCGTACGCGGACGGCGAATATGCGCCCCTCGTGCTCACCTATTCGGGCTCTCTGACCGAAAAGGTCACGCTGACGCTGACGACGACCTCTTTCTACAGCAATACGGTGGCGGGCACCCTTCTTCCCTGGGGCGTATTCCCCGCGCTGAATAACGCCGAGAGCGGCAGTATCCAGCTTTCCTCCTCGGACGACGCGATATTCACGGTGGCGGACGGCGTGCTCACCCCCGTGGCGGACGGCGAGGCGAAACTGCTGATCAAGGCGCTCGCTTACGGCAGCACCGAGGTTTACGTCACCTTTGAAGTGACCGTAAAGATTGCGTCCGTGGACAGCTCGGTGACGGCCAACGTTTCTTCCGCCACGATCGAGGCGGGCGGCAGCTATACCCTCGACTATTACACCGTACCCGACGGCAAGGCGGTCACCTTCTCGGTAGTTTCCAAGCCCGAGACCGCCACGGAGGAAATGTATACTCTTACCGACGGCGTGTTTACGGCGAAGGCGGACGCGGCGCTCGGCGCGTATGTCGTCCGGATTTCCGTGGCGGACAATGCCGACGTGTATTGCGACGTCACCGTCAACGTGGCGCGGATCACCTCCTGGGCCAACAAAGACGCCATTCTGGACGAAAATACGGGCTGGGATCTGAGCGGCTCTTATGACGCGGGGGTAGGCGAAGGCGCCGACCTCAACAGACCCGGTTCCTACTGGTATCGCGACATTTCCGTCAGCGATCTCACGACCCTCACCGTCAACGCGCGCGTCTTTGTGCGGGACGGGGAGACGGATGCCGTGATGTACGTCGCGGTGGTCGTGGACGGCGAAGCGGTGCGCATCCGCGCCAACGGAGCGGACGCGGATACCGTCACGCTGGACACGACGGATAAAACTTACGAAAATCCGCAGGCATACGTTTACGATTTGTCCGCCTATGCGGGCAAAACGGTGGAGATCCGCATCGGCATCGATCAGGGTACCCACTGCGTCATTACGAGCATCGCCCTCTCCTGACCGGGCAGACAGAAAATAAAAAATTTACGGCGTTTCTCCGTCTCGTCTTGCGGGGCGGAGAAGCGGAGGCGGGCAAAGGTCCGCCGCGATAACAAGGAGGAGCTTTTATGAAAAAGAAAATTCTGGCCGTCCTTTCGGCGGGCATGGCGCTCGCTTTGGCGATAGGTGCCTCCGGCTGCACCGTCAACCAGCGGCAGAGCGGCGACGACAGCATCGGCGAACTGACGGAAAAGGAAGGAAAAATCACCATCTGGTGGCCGGGTTCCACCGTGGAAATGCAGGCCATCAATCAGGCGAAGGAAGATTACATCGCCGAGAATCCCAAGGTGGAAATCGAAATCATCGGCCAATCCACGGCGGATTTCTACTCGGCGTACATGCTTGCCTGCACGGGCAATTCCGCGCCCGATATCGCTTACGTCGACCACGTATACGTGCAGACGCTCGCCTATTACGGGTACATAGCCAATCTTTCCAGCGCCGGTTTCGACGACCTCGAAGAAACCTTTATCCCCACCCTTTGGGAACCCAATTTCTATGAGGACAGACTGTATGCGCTGCCCATGAGCGCAAACGTGCTGGTGACGGCGTACAACAAGACGCTGATCGCGCAGGCGCAGGGCACCACGACGGACAATATCGTACTGCCGACCGATTACGAAGAATTTCTGACGCTGGCGCAGCAAATCGTGGCGCTCAATGACGCTTCCACGCAGAGCAATCCCTATTATGCGCTCACCCTTCCCTCGGGGACGGGCAACACCTCCATGGCGTCCATGACCTACCTCGCGTACGTCAATCGCAGCGGCGGCACGGGCATTCTCTCCGAGGATTTGCGCGAAAGCCTTCTCAATACGGCGCCCTGCATGGACGCGGCCGTCAAGCTGTACGAGCTGGGGCAATATGCGCCCGCCACGTTCGCGGAGGCGAGGTTCGAGTCGGGCAGAATCGGCTTCATCGAAATGGGTTCCTGGAAGATTTCCGACTATGCAAAATATTCCGAAACGTACGATTGGGAGGTCGGCTACACGACGGCGATTCCCTTCACGGAGGGCGGCAACGCCGGCTCCACGATCGGGCTGTACAGCCTCGTCGTGACCAATAACTCCAATTCCGCGCTCGCGGCGGATTTCGCAAAATTCGTGACCACCAACGACAAATACCAGCTCGCCTTCTCTACTCCGCAGAATCTTCTGCCCACGACAAGGACGGCGATCGAGGACGAATTTTATTCGGGAGACGTGTGGCAGGTATTCGTCGACCAGTTGAACGAGGTCGTCGTCCGCCCCGGCTCGCCCGCATGGACGGCCATCGAGGAGGTGTTGGGGACATTCGTGACCAATCTCGTGCAGAGGACTTATGATAACGAAGATGCGGTGCGCCAGGCGTGCATAGGCATTCACAATCAGGTCTCCTCCGCGCTGGAGGACATCTACGCGGAGTAAAGAGCGGATAAAGATTTGAACTCCGCCCCGCGGGGCGGAAAGGAGGTGCGGGCTTATGAATGCCGGGGCCGGGAAGAAAAAGCAGTCCTTCCGAAAGAAATATAAAAATGAAATCATTGCCTACTCCCTGATCGGTATCCCGCTGCTGTGGTGGGTGGTGTTCTTCGTGGTGGCGCTTATCTGGGCGCTGTTTGCAAGCTTCACCAACATGCGCGGCGGATACGGCTGGGCGTATATCACCAAAATCGATTTTCAGAACTATATCGACATTTTCACGCCCGGTTCGTCGCAGGCCACCGCTTTCTGGAATGGGATGAAGGTGACCCTCATCTGGACGGTCGTGATGATGATCGGCAACAATGCGATGGGCATTTTGTGCGCCTTTCTCATCCGCAGCATCAAGCGGGGCGGTAAATTTTTCCTCGCGCTGCTCTTTTGGCCCTCGCTCGTCTCCGCCGTCGTCGGCGCGGACATCACCAAGACCATTTTCGCTTCCGACGCGTCGGGCATCGTCAATCAGCTGATCGTACTCTGCGGCGGTACGCCCGTGCAGTGGTTTGAAAGTTCGGGCACGGCGCTGGGGGCGCTCATGGTCATTCCCTTCTTCTTCGGCTTCTGTCAGAAGATGCTCATCTATTATGCGTCCATCGTCTCCATACCCGACACCTATAACGAGGCGGCCAGCCTGGAAACGTCCAGCCGCTTCTGCATCTTTTTCCGGGTGACGATGCCGCTGATGAAAAACGCGATCGTGCTCAACACCCTGCTTTCCGTCATCGACGGGTTCAAGGTGCTCGGGCCCATGCAGCTGGTCACGGACGGAGGCCCCGGCAACAGCACGCAGTCGGTCATGCTGCTCATTTACAAGACCATCTTCAACGCGCCTTCCCGCGTGGGGCAGGGTTGCGCCTATGCATTCGTCCTGTTTATATTTATCCTGATCGTGTCCGTCATTCAGCGGAAAATTGCGGGAAAGGAGGAATCGACGATTGAGTAAGAAATTGCAGACGGCGGGGCTCCGCCGGCGGCAGGAACGCCGCTTTAACGTCATCAGCATCGTATTTCTTTCCGTCATCGCCTTCTTCCAGCTGTTTCCCTTCTGGCTCAAGCTGGTGGACGCGACCCATTCCCCCGATTTCTATCCGGAGCTCGGGAAAGTCTATATCTGGTTTGCCGATTTCACCCTCGTCAACTTCAAGACGGTCATTCAGTCGGCCCGGCTGTTCCAGGCGTTCGGCGTCAGCCTTCTGCACACCGTTTCGTTCACGGCGCTCAGCCTGTTCGTGGCGGTGATCGTGGGCTACGTGCTCGCGAAAATGAACTTCCGCGGCAAGAGCTTTGTCAGCACCATGCTCCTGACCACGCTGATGGTCCCGGGCGAAATCATGTTGGCGGCGAACTATAAAATCACCATTTTCTTCGGCATAAACGACAGCATTCTCGGCATCATTCTGCCCGGTATCGTCAACGTGTTCGGCATATTCCTCGTCAAGCAGTACATGGCGAATATTCCGGACAGCGTGTTGGAGGCGGCCTCCATCGACGGCTGCGGCGAATTCAGGAAGATCATCGTCATCGTATTTCCGATGTCCGTGCCCATCATCATGACCTATGTCATCCTCACCTTTATCGGCACCTGGAACGAATATCTGTTCCCGATGATTCTGTATACCACTTCCGGTTCGGGCTGGCTGTATACCCTGCAGCTCGCCATGCAGAGTTTCTATCCCAATTTCGGCGGAAACGCGGATACCTACGTGCGTTCGGCGGGCATGATCCTCATCACCGTGCCCATCATCGTGATGTATCTCGTGTTCCAGAAATATATCCTCAACCAGAGCAACATTGCCGGGTTGAAATAAACGCAAAAAAGAGGCAACGATATGAAAAAATACTATATCAGACTGACGGCGCTTCTGTCCGCCTTCGCGATGCTGTTTGCGGCGGGCTGCGGCGGCGGTTCGGATTCTTCTTCCTCCGGCGGAGATTCCGCTTCTTCGGGCGGCTCTCAGAGCGAGGAGCATACGCATAACTATGTCGGGGGCTACTGCACCATCTGCGGCGGGAAAGACCCTAATTACAGCGAAGAGGAGATCACGGGAGACGACGAGTTCTCCTATTATCCCACCACCAAACTGCGCGAGGACAAAAAGGTGTACGCCCTCAACATGGAAGGGGGGATGAACAACGATAACCTCAATACGATGGCTTCTTTGCAGGGGCTGTTCGCCCGAGACGAAGTGACCTTTTACATCGACGGCAAATATATGACCAACGGCACCAATGCCGATCAGTATTACCTCGCCGAAGCGACGGAAAAATACGGCGTGCAATCGGAAAACATCGACCTCGAAACCGCCGTCGGCATGTATATCGACGCCTGGGACGAGATGGTGGAGACGGGCGTATGGGGGAGCGGAATCGACCTCGAAACGGGCTTCAACGACGATTCCGGCTATTACAGCGCTTACAGCGAGGACGTGACGGATGCGGCGACGGCGGGTTATGCGACGCCCGGATTCATCGTCTACAATCCGGATACCTATTCGGTGAACATCGCCAGCACGCTTTCGGGCATCACGGGCTTTTTGCCCGTGGCGAGCACGGAGCGGGAGACCTATGAGGACCTCGGCCTCGTGGAGAAAATGGACGTCTCCAACGAGATGTGGAGCTACAAATGGTGCTTCGATGCCTGCATGACCGAGCTTTCCTCGGGCGGGCTGGTGCATCAGGATTACGACCTCAACGGGGAAACCAACTTCTACGTGCGCGATTACGGCGTGACGTACAAATATATGTACGTGTATTACGACAACGTCACGACGATCAACAATTCCCTCAAGAGGCAGATCCATTCCTTCCTCGACAAAAACATTCCCATCGTCGGGTACGCCTATAACGAGACGGAGGACGTCGCGCTGTTCAGCCAGTACGGACAGTTCCTCGTCCCCACCGACTACACGATGAATCTCACCTTCCACGTGGCGGAGGAATTCCGCAGCGAGGACGGCTTTGCGCAGCCCAACGACGATTCCGCGCTTCCCGCGGAGGACGGCAAGCATTATGTTGCCTTTGTCGTCTCGGACGGCGACAACGCCCAGTATTGGCAGAATACCGCCATTTTCTCGACCAGCTACATGAACGCGACGGGCAGGGAAAACGACGATTTCGCGGTCACCTGGTCCATCACGCCCTCCCTTGCGGACATGATGCCGCTCGTCATGGACGCCGCGTATAACGGCGACATCACGACGGAGAACGACTATTTCTGCGCCCCCGTGTCCGGGCAGGGCTACATCGACGCGGGCAACTTCTACAATTCCGGGGCGGAGTACATGAACGACTTCCTCTCCAACCTCGACACCTATCTCCGGCGCGCCGATCAGAGCGTGGTGACCGTCATCGGCGCCGAGAATTACGAGGGCGGCATTTTCGGCACGCTGAACGCCTACGCCTCGGTGGAATCGCTGAAGGGCGGACTTGTGCTCAACGGCGGCAGATACTTCGAGGGCGCCTACTCGGGCGGCGTGTATTGGAAGAACGGGAAGCCGTTCATCGTCCCCCGCGATTCCCTGTGGAGCACCACGCCCGCGTATATCGCGGCGAGAATCAATATGTACGCCGCGACGGAGACGGGTTCCGATCCCACGACGACGGACGCCTACACCGTCATCAACGTGCATCCCTGGTCGCATAATTATTCGGATATCCGCACGATCGTCGGCATGCTCGCCGACAACGTGGAGGTGGTTTCGCTCGACCGGATCGTCAACATGATGAGCACCACCGTCGCCGACCGCGAGGACACCGTAAACGAATTTGTGATGCCCGCTTCCGGTTCGGGCGCCACCATTTCGGACAGCCAGCTGCAGGAAAATCCCGAGCTGATTCCCACCGACCCTCTCTTCAACGATTTCCTGCTGTGGTGCGAGGATTGGACGGGCGACGTGACCTATTGTTCGGACGACGCCGCCACCTCCGACGTATATCCCGCGTTCAAGACGAACATGGCGATCGCGGCGGGCGGCACGGCGACGAAGGCGGAATTTACGCTGCCCGAAGTGGACGACGTATGGATCACCTTCTATGCCCGCGCGGACAGCACGGACGCCGCGGCGTCCACCTCCTTCTCCATGGCCATGACGGTGGGAGGGGAGACCAAGACGGTGATCGCCTCGGCCACGCTGCGCGGCGTTTCGGGCACGGGGACGACGGTCGTCACGGGCGACGGCTGGCAGACTTTCACGTTCCCGCTCGAGCAGTATTTCCCCGACTATAACGGCAAGACGGCGAGCGCGGCCGTCACGGTGACCGGCAGCGTCGGCATCAAGTTCGACTATTTCACCGTCACCGACCGCTATATCGTGGAGGGAGAGGACACCGTCTGCGAGGACGTGTATTCCAACGAATTTGAAAACGGCAGCACCGAGGACTGGATGTTGGGCGACCAGTTCCAGACCAGCCAGTACTATCACTGGGCGGCTTACGACAGAGAGACGCTGCAGCCGGGCGGCACCTTGCAGGTGGACGCTTCGGACGGCGGCGGCAACGAAAAGCGCAACGCCAACACCAACGTCTGGTTCGCCAAGCGGGTGACCCTTTCCGAGACGACCGATCCGCTCACCGTCTCCGTGGACATCAACGGCGGCGCGAAGGCCAAGCTGGCGATGTACGTGGACGGCGAGTATGTGGTGCTCATCGACTGGACGCGCGGTTCCTCCAGCCAGAATCCCGTCCAAGCCGGCATCGGACAGAAGGAAATCGACATTTCCGCGCTCTGCGCCGCACAGGGGATAGAGTCCCTTTCCGGCAAGGAAGTGACGTTCGTGTTCGAGGTCCGCGATAACGCCAACGACGACAACGGCACGGGCCAGGATATCAACATCGCCTATTTCCGCATCGAGTGGGCGGGAAAGGAAACGGAGGAATAAAGCCGGAGCGACGCGGCGGGCGGGAATTTTCCGCCCGCCCTTCCCTCCCGTGAGGACACTATGAAAAAATATCTCAAAAACATATTGCTTGCCCTTATTGCGGGCACGTTTGCCTTCTCTGCGTTCGGCTGCGGAGGCCCTTCGGATACGGGCGGATCGGATTCCGTTTCCGATTCCGGTTCTTCCTCCTCGTCCTCGGCGGAGGTCGATTACGAAGGGTATTTCAAGAGCCTTACCATCACTTCGGGAAATCTGCTCGTCTACGGCAGGAGCGAATCCCTTTCCCGCGCGCAGGAGTTTTTCGGCGAGTCGGTGCAGGGGCTTTTCGCACAGAAGGGGGATTCCCGGTATTATCACTACCGCACGGGTTCCTATGACACCTGGCTTTCCGAGATAGAGACGGAGTACGGCAAGGGGAACGAGGACGTCACCCTGGCGCAGATGCTCGACGCGTTCAAGGAGGAGATCGGGACGGGCTACGTCCTGTTCGACGAATCCTCTTCCGCGTCCGTCAATTGCGCGCGCAGCATCGCGGGCGTCAAAGGCGTGGTCATGATAGACGAATCCCTCAAAGAATGGGCGGATTCCAACGGCCTCACGCAGGAGTACGACGCGCGGGAAATGACGGAAAAAGAATGCTTCGACGCCTATAAGGACGAATTTGACAATACCGGGCTCGTCCAGCAGAAAGGGGAGAACATTCAGCTCACCGACTATGCGATCGCCTGCAAATTCTATTGCTATTTCGTCACCGATCAGACGCCGGCTTCCCTCACCTTCCGCAACGAAGTACAGGATTGGTGCAGCGGCTGCGCCGTGTACGGCTGGTGTCCCATCGACGAAGGCACGGACGTCGCCTTCAGCTCCCGCTACGGCAGCTTTACGCTCGCGTCCGACTATTGCTATAACATGTCCGTGTTCTCCTGCACCGACTTTTTCGGGGTGGATTATCTCGAACAGCCCAACGCCCCCGCGGACATTTCGGACTATGCCACCGACAAGCACTATATCACCATCGTCAACAGCGACGGGGACAATCTGCAATGCTGGTACGGAGGCACCTTTGAAAGCGGGCAGTATATGGGCGCGGAGCGCGGCGATTTCCCGATGGGCTGGTCGATAAGCCCCGCCCTGTACAGCCTCGGCCCCAACATTCTCGAGCACACCTATCGCAATGCCGGGGCGGGGGACCGCTTCGTGTGCAGCGTTTCCGGGCTCGGCTACACCTATCCGATGTCGTATACGACGGAGGCGCTTGCGCGGTATTGCGCGATACTCGACGAATACCTGGGTGCCTGCGATTTGTCCGTCGTCAAAATTTTGGACAACGGTCTGCCCGAAAAGACGATAGAGGCGTATTCGCAGATGGAGAACGCGAAGGGATTCCTGTACTGCACGTACAGCGATTCCTACGTCGGCGAGCACGGGTCGGTGTATTGGTCGGATAACGGCAAACCCTTCGTATCCTGCCGCGCCACGATGTGGAACAGCACGCCGGAGGCGATCGCCGACCAGATCAACGCCTATCCCGCCGACGCCACGACGATAGAGGGATACACCTACGTCAATCTGCACGTCTGGTCGATGGATTACGAGGACGTCAAGGCGATGGTGGAGCTCCTCGACGAGGACGTGGTCGTCGTCGATCCCGATACCTTCATCGATTTGATCGTCAGAAACGTCCCGCACGAGGACGTAAAACTCAGCGCCTGAAAACGCGTTTCCGGATTTTCCGGAGGCGGAGGGGCGGACTTCGGTCCGTCCCTCCGTTTTTTTGCGGAAAATGCTTTTCGGCTTTCCGGGAAGGGCTTTTCCGAAAAACGGAAAAGCCCGCCCGCGAAACAACCGGAAAACGGACGGCTTTTTCCCCTTGACAAAGGCGGGATTTGTGCTATAATGTATAGTATGACAAAACAGCCGTTTCGGGCGGCCGGGACGGCAAAAGAGGAAAAATCATGGAACAGACGATCGGACATCCCGAACCGCAGCTGCGGCGGGACAAATTTTTTCTCCTCGACGGAGAATGGGAGATTTCTTTCGGCGGCAAAACGGACAAAATCCGCGTTCCGTATTGCCCGGAATCGGAGCTTTCGGGGCTGGCCCTCGCAAACGGCGTCACCGACTGCCTCTATCGGCGGACCTTTGTTCTGCCCGATTTTCTCAGGGGCGAGGAGCGCATCGTGCTCCGTTTCGGCGCCGTCAATCACAGCGCGGAGGTCACTTTGAACGGCGTCCGCCTCGGCGGGCATGCGGGCGGGTACACACCCTTTTCCCTGGACGCGGGGACGGCGCTGAACAGAGAGGGGGAAAACGTCCTCACGGTGTCGGTGCACAACGATTTGCGCGAGAACGTGCCCAGCGGAAAACAGACCCCGAAGGAAAAATCGTTCGGCTGCTTCTATACCCGCGTCACGGGCATCTGGCAGAGCGTATGGCTGGAAAGCGTGCCCGTGCGGCACATCGATTACGTGCGCTTCTATCCGGACGCGGAGCGGGGCACCGTCGGCGTCGAGGCGGGCGTTACGGGCAAGGGCGCCTTCGAGGCGGAAATTTTTTACGAGGAGAAGCGCGTGGCCGCTTTTTCCGCGGAGACGGACGACAGGCTGCGCACCCGGCTGACGCTTTCGGAAAAACATCTCTGGGAGCCGGGACAGGGCAGGCTGTACGACGTCGTTCTCCGCTTCGGGCAGGATACGGTGCACTCCTATTTCGGGCTGCGCGACGTGCGTTACGAAGGGGACAGGTTTTTGCTTAACGGCCGCTCCGTCTTTCAGCGGTTGGTGCTCGACCAGGGCTATTATCCCCGCGGCGTGTACACGCCCGAGACGGAGGGGGATTTTGAACGGGATATCCGCGCGGCGATGGAACTCGGCTTCAACGGCGCCCGCCTGCATCAGAAGTTGTTTTCGCCCCGGTATCTGTATCTGTGCGACCGCCTCGGTTTCCTCGTCTGGGGGGAATATGCCAGCTGGGGCGTCGAGTATTACGACCTGGACGCGCTCGGCACCTTCGTCGCCGAGTGGCGGGAGGCGATGGAACGGGATTTCAATCATCCGAGCATCGTCACCTGGTGTCCGCTCAACGAGGCGTGGAACGATCTGGCGCGCCCGGAAAAGTCGCGGGACGCACGGTTTGTGGAGACCGTGTACGCGATGACGAAAATTTTCGACCCTACCCGTCCCTGTGTGGACGTGAGCGGCGGCTGCCACGGGAGGTGGACGGACGTCGCCGATTTCCACTGCTACGACAAGTTTGACGATTTGAAGGAAAAGATGCTGGCGGCGATGCGCTGCCAACCCGCTTTTTGTATGATGTATTGCCCGGGAGAGGAGATCGGCTATGCGGGCGAACCCCTCAATTTAAGCGAATTCGGCGGCATTCGCCTGGGCGCGGGGGAAGGAGATTCGTGGGGGTACAACGCGATAGAGGGCGAGGAGGCGTTCGTCGCCGATTACGAACGGAAGGTCCGCTTCCTGCTCGGCTGCAAGCGTCTGTCCGGGTTCTGTTATACGCAGCTTTACGACGTGGAACAGGAGGAAAACGGGCTTCTGACCTACGGGCGCCGCCCCAAACTGTCCGCGGAGGGCATGCGGCGCATTCGGGAGGCCAATCTCGCGCCGGCGGCGATCGAGGACGAAGGGGAGTGATTTCGGTCCGTTTTTGAAAAAATCCGCCCCCGGAGATTTCCGGGGGCGGTGCCGTAAAGGGCGGAAAAAATAAAATTTCAAAGGGGCAGGGGAGAGCTTATTTCACCGTCATGACGATCGCCTGTGGGTAATTGCCGAAATTTTTGCCGAACAGATTGATGCCGCCTTTGTGCGCCGCGTCGTTCTTGATGCCGATGCGCAGCTCCACGAAGTCGGAGCCATAGAGGTCGAGGTCGTCGAAGGTGATTTCTTTTCCCGCAAGCACGTTGTCCACAAATACGCCGTCGCCGTTGACGGCGATTTTTTTCAGCATGCCGAACTGCGTGCTGTTTATCGGCCAATATTCGGGCGTATATCTGCCCCGCCTGCCGCCGAAATCGCCCGGGGAGGTGAAGGTGACCAGCTCCCTGCCGTTGACGCAGACGGTGATGTCGCTCGGCCAGACGTTGTTGTAATAGAAGGTTTCCGAGCACACCTCGAAGGAAAAGGCGATTTCCCGGCAGCGATGATGAGAAAGGGGGTAGGCAGGGAAGGAATAATCGATAAAACCGGTGTGAAACCAAAGGCATTCGGCGGCGCTTCTCTCGGGCAGGAAAAAGGCGGCGGGGTTATCGAATACCCCGATGTTTCCCTCCCGTCCGGTCATGCCGCAGGGGGCGGAAATGCTGCATCGGGTAAACATTCCGATGGGCATTTCCACCGAATATTCTTTGTTCTCGGCCTCCGCCTCGGGCCTGCCCGCGAGGCGCACCCCGTACCCCGCGAGCGCCTGCGAGCAGCATTTCATGTGCCCTTTGGGCCCCGGGCGATAGCTGACGCGGATGAGCCGCGCCTCCGCCAGCGCGTCTATATGCCGGGAGAGGCTGGAGGCGGGGATATCCAGCTCCTGCGAGAGGTCGGAAAGGTATTTCGGTTTTTCTGTCAGGCTCTGCAGAATGCGTATGCGGCAGGGATTCGCCAGCGCGTGGCTCACCTTGCCGAGCAGGGGTATGTCCTCGGGGTTTTGTATGTTCAGCAAAAGCTCTTTTCGCGTGTCGATGATGTCGCTCATGGCTTCTCCGTAAGTTGCTTTATGTCTCTCCGGGGCGCGCCCGCCGAACTGTCCGGCAGAGGACCGCGCGGGGAGGGAAAAAGGGGAAAAACAGAAAAGCGGGCGGCTGGCCGCCGTCCGCATCTTTTCCGTACCGAAATCATTCCGCTTCAAACATGTCCTTGCCGACGCCGCAGAGGGGACATTCAAAATCCTCGGGCAGGTCCTCCCATTTGGTCCCGGGAGCGATTCCCCTGTCGGGCGCGCCCTGCTCTTCGTCGTATTCCCAGCCGCAGACCGTGCATACGTATTTCATTGTTTTACCTCCGAAAGTATTTTTTGCTTCCGATTACTATTATAAACCTTTTCCGCCGTTTGTCAACGCTTTTGCGGAAAATTTCCCAAAAAATTTATCCGCCGGCTTTGCCGGGGTTTGACAAACCCGCGCGGGGGCGGTATAATAGGGCCATGAAACAAAATTACGACAAACGTATGCGCGCGGTCTGCGAGGGGCTGACGAAGGGAACGCCGCTGCTTTTGCACAGCTGCTGCGCGCCCTGCTCCTCCGCCTGCATCGAAACGCTGAAAGAGACTTTTGCCGTCACCGTGTTCTACTACAACCCCAACATCGACGGCGAGGAGGAATACCGAAAGCGCAAGGCCGAACAGATCCGTTTTCTGTCCGAGACGGGCTGGGCGGATTTTCTCGACTGCGATAGGGACGCGGAGGCGTTCGCCCGCATCGCGGCGGGGCTGGAAGGGGAGCCGGAAAGGGGGAAACGTTGTTATCTCTGCTATGCGCTCCGCCTGGAGCGCACCGCCCGCGAGGCGAAGGAGCGGGGGTTTCCCTGGTTTTGTTCCACCCTCTCTTTAAGCCCGTATAAAAACGCCGATTGGGTGAACGAATGGGGGGAGCGGGCGGCGGAGAAATACGGCGTCCGCTTTCTGCCCTCCGATTTCAAGAAACGGGGCGGCTATCATCGCTCCCTCGAGCTGTCCGCAGAATACGGGCTGTATCGCCAGGATTTCTGCGGCTGCGAATATTCCCGCGCGGAGACGCTGAAAAGGCGCTCCGAGCGCGCGAAAAGCGCGGAGAATGCGGCGGATTGATTTTTTGAATTTTTGTCCTTCGGCCCCTTTTCGGGCTTTGAAGGGCAATTTTTTTATGCCCCGGGGCGCAGGTGACAAAATCCGACGCGCGAAAAAAGCCGAAACGCGTCGCGTGGGGGGAAGGGCATATGCGGGCGCGCCGCCTTCGGACAAAATCTCCCCTTTTCCGACAAAAGAACTTTGCATGAGCGGGGCGGTCACGTGCCGCCCGTTGGGCGCGGGGCGTTTTTCCCGGGAAAGAACCGGGCGCAAAAAAAAGCTCCCTTGTACAAAGGGAGCCGGGAAAACGGTTTTGCCGATTTTTTTTCGGGGGCAGGGTTGCGGTTACAGCGCCATGCGGTCAAAAATTTTCCCGCCGTCGAGATCCTTCCAGACGATTTCCCCGCCGCCCAACAGGGCATAGGAATGCGGGCTGTTTTCCTTGGGCAGGGAGACGGAACCGCAGTTGATATACAGCGCGCCGCCCGCAATTTTCCGATGACAGGGGACGTGAAAATGTCCGTTGAGCAGGATATCGCCGGGGGAGAGAGGGGGCGGATTGTCCGCGTCGAAGAGATGCCCGTGCGTCGCAAACAGCGTCCTTCCGCCCGCAAACAAAAGGGCGTAATCGGCGAGGAGAGGGAAAGAGAGCATCATCTGGTCCACTTCCGCGTCGCAGTTGCCGCGCACGCAGAGAATGCGCGTTTTCAGCGGATTGAGGAGCTCCGCCACCCGCTTGGGGGAATAGCCGTCGGGCAGCTCGTTTCTCGGCCCGTGGTAGAGGATGTCCCCCAGGAGAAGCAGCTTTTCCGGCTTTTCCTCCTCAAAGGCTTCCGTCAGCTTCCCGCACCAGAAACCGGAGCCGTGGATGTCGGACGCGATCATGATTTTTTTGTCGGTATTTGCAGCCATGGTATACTCCTTTTGATGAAATCACACTTCGTTTTCCCCGAGCAGCGCCCGAAGGGAAGAAAGGACGCCGCCCTCGGCGTTGGAGGGGACGATCTCTTCCGCAAGTTCCCGGATGAAGGGCACGGCGTTGGCCACGGCGCGGGGATGTCCGCAGGCGCGGAGCATCCCTTCGTCGTTCATGTGGTCGCCGAAGGCCATGCATTCCTCCGCGGAGATGCCGAGCGTGCGGCAGATCGCCCGGATGGCGTTTCCCTTGTCCGCGTCGGGCGCGGCGACGTCGCACCAATGTTCGCCCGAGAGGGTCAGTTTCGCCCCGTTCAGCGCGGGAAGCACTTTCATCGCGTGTCCGCGCGCCCCCTGCGGGTCAAAGACGGAAATTTTGCACACGGGTTCGGCGTCGATGTAATCGTCGAGATCTTTCACTTTGAAACAGTTGGTGTACGGCTCCCGCGCGCGGGAGAAAAAGGGTTCCTCGTCGTTTTCCACGTACGCGTTCTCCGCGCCGCAGAGGATGGGGAAAAGCCCGTCTTCCCGCCGCACGGCGTCCAGAACCCCCTTGACCAGCCCGGGGGAAAGGGGATCGACGAACAGGGTCTCCCCGCCCCTTTTGACGAGGGCGCCGTTTTCGCAGATAAAGAGCAGCTTTTCCCATACGGGAAGGAAAAGCTGCCTGAGATTGGCGTATTGCCGGCCGCTGGCGGGCGCAAAGAGAATGCCGCGCGCGGACAGCCGTTCGGCCAGGGGGAAAATTCCCCCGGGGAGCCGCCCCTGCGGGTCGAGCAGGGTGCCGTCCAGATCGGTTGCGATGAATCTGATCATAAAATTTCCGTAAAATTCCGTAAAGGGCCTTGAAATGCCGCCCTGAGCCTCCCTTGGCGGGCACATGCGCCGCGCCGCATATGCGGGCGGCCGCACGCGGGGCGTCAGAAGATGAATTTGAAGATGTCCATTTCCTCGGGCAGGCTTCCGTTTTCCTCGAATACGGAGGCGTATTTTTCCAGCATTTCGGGCAGCGATTCCTCGGGAAAGCTGCGATAGGGGAACTCCGAAAAGTTCACGGCCTTGTTGGCGAGGATATTGATGGCGGTGGAGACAAATTCGCGGCTCTCCGTGATGCCCTTGACGGTGACGTTGTTTTTCAGCGCGTAGCCGAGGTTGACGGAAAGGCTTTTTCCCACGGGGGCGCAGAAGGCGACATAGGCGTTTCTCGCCACGAGGGAGAAGAGGGCGGAGGGGTCGCTCTTATTGGAAAAAGCAAGGTATACGGCCGCGTCCGCAAGTTTCCCGCCCGTCACCTCCAGGATATGGCTGCGGAGGGTTTCGTCGTTGGGGAAGGTGTAATAGATGCCGCTCTTTTTCGCCCGGGCCAGCCGCTCGGCATTGTTGTCGGCGAGAATGGGCACGGCGCGGTGATAGATGAGGATCTGGCACAGCACGTTGCCGTACAGGCCTCCCCCGAATACGAGCACGTGCTGCCCGACCGAGATGTGCAACTCGTCCGCGACGTGCTCGGCCATGGCGACGGCGTCGATGAGAAACGCCGCTTCGTCCGAGACGGACGCGGGCAGCACATAGGCCTCGTCCGGCCCCGCCAGCGCGAAATCGCGGTAAAACCCGGGCGCGCTTTCCCCCGCGATGCGCAGCCCGTCGGGGGCGGATTCGTCCTCCGTGACGTCGGCGAGGAACACCCTGTCTCCCTTTTGCATGAAGGTTTCGGGGGAGGCCTCCGTAACCTGCCCGATTGCGAATCTTCCGGGCACGGCGGGATATTTTACCCTGGTGGCGCCGGAAAAGACGGAGACGTCCGCCTCGGAGAGGAGCGCCTTCGTCACCTTGATTTTCACCTGATCTTTGCCGCGCACCAGGTCGGGCGCTTCCGCGCGCTGTAAATGATGGGGGGAATTGAGCTGCCAGATTTTCATGAATGGTCCGTCCTCGTTCGTCCGCCGCGGCGCGGCGGAAGCTTCATTGAAATCAGTATAGCGCATTTGCCGCGAATTTGCAACTATTTTTTTGCAAATTCGCGCAAAAACAGTTGACGGGGCGGCAAAAAAGCGCTATAATGGGAAAGCATCTGAATGGAAAGCACACGAACAGCGAGGTGATAGCAATGAAGGCCGATATACATCCCAAATACCACGAAGTGACGGTCGTCTGCGCCTGCGGCGCCACGTTCAAGACGGGCACCACCAAGGAGGGCGACGTTCTCAAAGTGGATATCTGCAGCAACTGCCATCCTTTCTTCACGGGCAAGCAGAAGCTGGTCGACACCGGCGGACGTATCGATAAATTCAAGAAAAGATACGGCATGTAAGGAGTGTAAGGAAAGGAACCAAGCGGGCTTTAAGGTGTGTCTTTTTCATCTTAAAGCCCCTTTTCTTTATCCGCCTCCTCCGGGGCGGAACGATAGCCGCGCCCTTTGCGGCATATAATAAAGTCATATGAAAAGAGAAGGAAAGACTGCGAAAAAGACCTATACGTACATCGGCGGCCAGGCGGTGATGGAAGGGGTCATGATGCGCGGCAAACGCGCCATGGCCACCGCCGTGCGCGACCCCGAGGGCAACGTCCAGATAGAGGCGGTGCGCATCCGCCCGCCCGAGGAGCGCAGCCGTTTTTCCCGTTTGCCCTTCGTGCGCGGGGTGGTCAGCTTTGTCGAGTCCCTCGTCGTCGGCAATCGCGTGCTCATGCGCAGCGCCGAGGTCGCCGAGGGGGAGGAGGAGCAGCCCTCCAAGGCGGAAAAATGGCTGGCGGAAAAGCATAAGGTCAACGTCAATTCCGTCTGGAACGGCGCGGCGGTTGTGCTCGGCGTTCTGCTCGCCGTCCTCATCTTCGTGCTCGTGCCCCAATATCTGACGGGTTTGACGGGCTTTGCGACGACGGGGCTGGAAGGGCTGTGGTTCAACCTCATCGAGGGGGGGATCCGCATGGCGATTTTCCTTTTGTATATCGTCGCCATCTCCGCCATCCGCACGCTGGGGCGGGTATACCGCTACCACGGCGCCGAGCATAAGACGATCACCTGTTTCGAGCGCGGGCTTCCGCTCACCGTGGAAAATGTCCGCGGCTGCTCCCGCGTGCACGACCGCTGCGGCACCACTTTTCTCTTTCTCGTGATGGTGGTCAGCATTCTCGTGTTCTCGCTCGCCAACGTGGTCGTGGGCACGTATATTTATACGGGCAACGGCACGGCGGATTTCTTTATCCGGCTGGTGTTCAAGCTGCTGATGCTGCCGATCGTGGCGGGGGTATCGTACGAAATCCTGCGCGCGCTCGCCAGGACGCAGAGCAAATTTTTCCTCATTTTCAAGGCGCCCGGGCTGCTGTTGCAGCGCATTACGACGCGCGAGCCGGACGACGGCATGATCGAATGCGCCATCGCCGCCTTTGAAAAGGTGTACGCGATGGACGCCGACCCGTCCGTACCCGAAACGGTGTTTG
>CALWAU010000046.1 GCA_944375795.1 uncultured Clostridia bacterium
GCCGCCAGCGGGAAGCCGAGGGCTTTGGAAAGCTGGGAGACGGTCACCGTCTGATAACCCCGTTTTTCCAGCTCCGGCAGCAGCCTTTTCGCCGCCTCGACGGTGTTTTTATATCCGTCGTGCATGAGCACGATCGCGCCCGGGCGCAGACCGTCGTAAACCGCTTTGCAGATTGCCTCCGGAGAAATTCCCTTCCAATCCTCCGTGTCGATGGTCCAGTCGATGAGGGGCGCTTTTGCCTCTTTTCTCACTTTGTCGTCGAAATTGCCGTAGGGGACGCGGACGAGATGCAGGGATTTGCCGTCGATTTTTTGCAGAAGTCCGTCCACGGTCTCCATTTCTTTGCGTATGTCCTCGGAGGAGAGCCGGGTGAGGTCCTTGTGGGAATAGGTATGGTTCCCCAGCTCGAAGCCGCTTTTGAAAGCCTTTTTCAGCGGGGAAAGGGTGCTTTCGTCCATGCGGATGCCGTTGCAGAAAAAGGTGGCGGAGGCGGGGCATTCGGGATGCTCGCCGTTGAAGTCCGCAAATACCTTTACCAAAGCGTTCAGGGTGCTGTCCGGGGCGTCGTCGAAGGTAAAGGCAACCAGCTTTCTGTTCGGGTCGATGCGGGATATGTCGGCGTCCGAGGTATTCCAGACGGGCGCCGCGTCGGGCGTATCGGCTGCGGCGCAGAGAATGAGGACGGGGCGGTCGGAAGCGCCCTCCTTCGGGACGCTTTCGCGGGCAAAAAAGAAGAAAAGGCCCGACAGGCTCGCTGCCAGGCATAAGGCGGACAGGCGGAAGAGAAAATTTTTTATCACGGCGCGTTCCTCCGGCGGAAATCCCGTCGGAAACAGTATCTGCGCTCCCCGTGAAATTATACATCTCCGCCTTTTTGTCAGTTCAAAAGGAAAAGCGTATGCCCTTGCCGAGCAGCGCCTCGGGCGGAGGAGAGTCGGTCGCGACGCAGTCGAAATCGGAGAGCGCCGCCAGCCGATAGGTGCCGTGCGCCTGCGGCGAAAATTTGCTGGAATCCGCCACAAGCAGCCGTCGCGCGCTCCGCTCCATCGCCGCGCGCTTGATTTCCTTCTGGTCGAGGGAACGCTCGAAGGCCTCGTCGCCTATGACCGCCGCGCAGGAGGCGATCATCAGGTCGAAAGAAAAATCTTTCAGTTGCCGCGCCGTCCAGCTGCCCGTCGCGGAATTGGTGTTGAACTGCACGCTTCCGCCCAGCAGAATGAGATTGACGTCGGGTTTTTTGGAAAGCTGCATGGCGGTTTGCAGATTGTTGGTCACCACCGTCTTATAGTTCAGCTCCATGCGCGCGGCGAGCGCGAGCGCGGTGGAGGAACTGTCCACAAACAGGCTGCGGAAGGGGAAACGGGCCATTTCCCGCAGGGCGTTGGTGGCGGCGCGCTCCTTTTCCTTCGCGTTTTTGTTCATGCGCACGAAAATGGAGATCTCCTCGGCGTTTTCGGGCAGAATCGCCCCGCCGTGGCTGCGCTCTATCAACCCCATTTTCTGCATTTCCTTCAAATCCCGCCGCACGGTGGCTTCGCTCACGTACAGCGACGCCGCCAGCTCCCGCACCACCGCCGTCTTGTGCTCTTTGAGAAAATCCATGATTTTGTTTTGCCGTTCGTTGGTCAGCATCCCTTTCCTCTCTGCGCGTTTCTGATTGTTTGTGCTCATATTGTAGCATAAAAATTCTTTTTTGTCAATCTTTCGGACATATATAGACAAACGAAAAAAAGTGTGGTATAATGAAATAAACCAATCTGCGGAGAGAGGAAAGGAGAGGTTTATGAAATACTATCTCGCAATCGATATAGGCGCTTCCTCGGGGCGGCACATTCTGGCGCACCTCGAGGGGAACAAAATGATCACGGAGGAGATCTACCGTTTTTCCAACGGTCCCGAGACGCTGCCGGGGACGCCGGGCGCGCTGGGGACACAGAACAGCCGGCGGCTGATGTGGAATGCGGAAAGGCTGTTTGCGGAGATCCTCAACGGCCTGAAAAAGGCGGGGGAGATGAATAAGATCCCCTGTTCGGTGGGCGTGGATACCTGGGGGGTGGATTATGTCCTGCTCGACGGGGAGGACAAGCCCATCGACGGCGTGTACTGCTACCGCGACGGCCGGACCAAGAGCGCCATTCCCTCGGTGCACCGCCGCCTCTCCTATGCGGAGCTGTATTCCCGCACGGGCATTCAGCACCAGCCCTTCAACACCGTCTATCAGCTGTTCGACGACAAGCGCAGCGGGCGGCTGGAGGGCGCAAAGACCTTTCTGATGCTTCCCGATTATTTCCATTACCGCCTGACGGGCGTGAAGAAGCAGGAGTATACCAACGCCACGACGACGGGCATGGTCAACGCGCGCACCCACCGTTGGGACGAGGAGATCCTCCAAGCGCTCGGTTACGACGGGGCGCTGTTCGGGCAGCTCTCCCAGCCGGGCGAGACGGTGGGCGAGTTCACCGACGAGGTGGCGGCCTACGTCGGCTATAAGGCGAAAGTGGTGCTGCCCGCGACGCACGATACGGCGAGCGCGGTGCTCGCGGCGCCGCTCGAAGGGCGGACGCCGTACATTTCCAGCGGCACCTGGTCGCTGCTGGGCGTGGAGCGCGGCAGCGCGGATACCTCGGATAAGGCGCGCGAGCTGGATTATTCCAACGAGGGGAGCGTCGGGGGAAATTTCCGTCTGCAAAAGAACATCATGGGATTGTGGATGATTCAGCAGGTCCGCCACGAGTTGGGCGACAAGTACGACTTTGCTACCCTGGCCTCCCTCGCGCGGCTCAACCGCGTCGCCGACGTCGTGGACGTCAACGACGAAAGGTTTTTGGCGCCGACGAGCATGATCGAGGCGATCGATTCGGCGGTGGGCAAGCAATTGTCCGTCGGCGGGCTGGCGTACTGCATTTTCAACAGCCTCGCGAAGAGCTATGCGGAAAGCCTCTCCGCGCTGGAAGCTTTGACGGGGGAAAAATACGCCACCCTCAACATCATCGGCGGCGGGAGCAAAAACGAGTTCCTCAACGAGCTTACGGCGCAGTATACGGGCAAGCGCGTCATCACGGGCCCCGCGGAGGGCACGGCGATAGGAAACGTCATGATGCAGATGGTGGGCGCGGGCGAGATGGCCTCCGTCGCGGAGGGCCGGGAGATCATCCGGCGTTCCTTCGATATCGCGGAGCTTTGAAAGGGCGGAACGGCATTCCGGAAAAAAGAAAACAATAAATAGAGATATAAAAAGGAGACCAAAGGCATGTCAAGGTACGAAGAAGCGAAAAAGATGTATGCCGCTTACGGGATCGACACGGACGCGGCGATCGCGCGGCTGAAAGAGATCCCCGTCAGCGTGCACTGCTGGCAGGGCGACGACGTCATCGGTTTCGACGGCAGCGATTCCCTCGACGGCGGCATTCAGACGACGGGAAATTATCCCGGCAAGGCGGTGGGCTTCGAGCAGCTCAAACAGGATATCAGGGAGGCGTTTTCCCTGATGCCCGGAAAGAAGCGGTTGAATCTGCACGCGAGCTATGCCGTCCTCGGAGAGGACAAAGGCAAGGTGGACAGGGATGCGTATACGTATAAGTATTTCGAGCCCTGGGTGCGTTTTGCCAAGGAAAACGGGATCCCCGGCATCGATTTCAATCCCACCTTTTTCTCGCACCCCAAGATGAAGGACGGGCTTTCCCTCTCCTCCCCCGACGAGGCCACGCGGACGTTCTGGATAAACCACGGGCGCGCCTGCCTTTCCATCGCGGCGGAAATCGGCAAAGCCATGGACAGCCCCTGTTTCGTCAATATCTGGATCCCCGACGGGTATAAGGATATCCCCGCCGACCGGCTTTCGCCGCGGCTTCGCCTCAAGGATTCGCTGGACCGCATTCTCGAAGGCTATGACAAAAAGTGGGTGATTCCCGCCGTCGAGAGCAAGGTGTTCGGCATCGGGCTGGAGAGCTACACGGTGGGGAGCAACGAATTTTATCAGAATTACGCGGCGAAGGCAGGCATCTGCTGCCTGCTCGACACCGGGCACTATCATCCCACGGAGGTCGTCTCCGATAAGATCCCCGCGCTGCTCGCCTTTTACGACAAAGTGGCGCTGCACGTTTCCCGCCCCGTCCGCTGGGACAGCGACCACGTGGTCATTCTCGACGACGAATTGAAGGAAATCGCCAAGGAAATCGTGCGCAACGACGCCACCGAAAAGGTGATCATCGGCCTGGACTATTTCGACGCGTCCATCAACCGCATCGGCGCCTGGGTCACGGGCGTGCGGTCGATGCAGAAGGCGCTTTTGTACGCCCTGCTCCTTCCCAACGCGGAGATGAAAAAATTGCAGGACGGCGCCAACTTCGGAAAGCTGATGTATCTGAACGAGCTGTTCAAGACCATGCCCATGGGGGACGTCTGGAACGAGTATCTCTCCCGCCAGGGGCTTTCGGAAGAATGGTACGGCGAAGCGGAAAGATACGAAAAGGAAGTTCTGTCCAAGCGCGCGTGAGAACGATCGGGCGGGGCGGAGCGCCGCAAAAAACATTCGAGAAATTTGAAAAGGAGTTACGAACATGGGTATCATGGACGATTTGAAAAAGACGGCGGGCAAGCTTGTCCGCAAAAACATTCTGGAGGCGCCTTTCGTGCAGGAGATGTGCCGCACCACGGCCAACATGTACCGCCTCGGCTGGGACGAGCGGAACGGCGGCAACATCAGCTGTCTGCTTGACGAAAAGGAGGTGGCGGAATATCTCGACCTGAACGAGGTGATCCGCACCATTCCCACCGGATTCGACGCTTCGGCGCTCATCGGCAGAATTTTTATCGTGACGGGCACGGGCAAATATTTCAAGAACGTGGAATATGACCCCGAAACCAATCTCGGCATCATCCGCATCGCCAAGGACGGCACCACGGCGGAGCTGCTGTGGGGGTATAAGGACGGGGGCAGATTCACCTCCGAGCTTCCCGCGCATCTCATGAGCCACATTTCCCGCCTGGCGATCGACCCCGCGCACCGCGTCGTCATGCATTCGCATCCCACGTACACGATCGCGATGAACACCGTCTGCCCCATCGACGAAAAGGAATTTACCCATCGGCTGTGGCAGTCGAACACCGAATCCATCGTCGTGTTCCCCGACGGCGTGGGCATTTTGCCCTGCATGGTCTGCGGCACCAACGAAATCGGCGAGGCGACGGCGGAAAAGATGAAGAAGTTCCGCCTCGTCGTCTGGACCAATCACGGCATTTACGGCACGGGCAGGGATATGGACGAGGCGTTCGGGCTCATCGAGACGGTGGAAAAGACGGCGCAGATTTATATGCTTTCGCTCGGGCACGCCGTCAACGTCATTCCCGACGAGATTTTGAAGGGGCTCGCGAAGCGCTTCGACGTCACGCCGCTCGAGGGCGTGCTGAAATAAGCGGGAAGCCGCAGGAGGGCGCCGAAATGGAGCGATATGCCTGGAAGGCGGCGATTCGCCCGGGGAAACGGGCGGAATATATCCGCCGTCACGACGAGATCTGGCCGGAGATGAAGGAGGTTCTCCGCTCGGCGGGGATCGTCAATTATTCCATCTGGCTTTCCGGCGAGGAGGTGTTCGGCTATTACGAATGCGAAAAGGGCGCCGCTTACGCCGCGCGCGTGCAGGCGGAAAGCCCCGTCGTGGACAGGTGGAACGAGTTTATGAAGGACGTTCTGGATATGCCCGCGGACGAGGAGACGGGCGCGCAGCCGCATCTGGAGGAGGTCTTTTACCTCCCCTGAGAAAATCGCGGGATTTCGCGTTTGAATTATCCTTCGGGCGGGTATATAAAGGGAGAGGGGAGCGCCTTCGCCTCTTCCCCGCGGAAAATGGAGAGGGCGCGGAAAATTTCGGAAAAATAAAATTGTTGAAAGGAGATAAAAACAATGGCAAGGATCGTACTCAACGAAACCAGTTATCACGGCGCGGGCTGCATCAAAGAGATTCCCGGCGAAATTGCCGGCAGGGGGCTGAAAAAGGCGTTCGTCTGCTCCGACCCCGATCTCGTGAAATTCGGCGTCACGAAGAAGGTTTTGGACATTCTGGAGGGCGCGGGCATTCCCTATACGCTGTATTCGGAAATCAAACCCAATCCCACCATCGAAAACGTGCAGACGGGCGTAAAGGCGTTCAAGGAGAGCGGGGCGGACTGCCTCGTCGCCATCGGCGGCGGCTCCTCTATGGACACCGCGAAGGCGATCGGCATCATCATCGCCAATCCCGAATTTGAGGACGTGCGTTCCCTCGAGGGCGTGGCGCCCACGAAGAAGCCTTCCGTGCCCATCATCGCGGTTCCCACCACGGCGGGGACGGCCGCAGAGGTCACGATCAATTACGTCATCACCGACGTTCAGAAGAAGCGCAAATTCGTCTGCGTGGACGTGCACGATATCCCCGTCGTCGCGGTGGTAGACCCCGAAATGATGGCCACGATGCCCAAGGGACTTACGGCGGCTACCGGTATGGACGCCCTTACCCACGCCATCGAGGGCTATATCACCAAGGGCGCCTGGGAAATGACGGATATGTTCCACCTCAAGGCGATCGAAATTATTTCCAAGTCTCTGCGCGGCGCGGTCGCAAACACCAAGGAAGGCAGGGAAGGCATGGCGCTCGGCCAGTATATCGCGGGCATGGGCTTCTCCAACGTCGGCCTCGGTATCGTCCATTCGATGGCGCACGCACTCGGCGCGGTGTATGATACCCCGCACGGCGTCGCCAACGCGATTTTGCTGCCCACCGTCATGGAGTACAATGCGGATGCGACGGGCGAAAAATACCGCGACATCGCCAAGGCGATGGGCGTCGAGGGCACCGAAAAGATGACCCAGGCGGAATATCGCAAGGCGGCGGTGGAGGCCGTTCGCCAGCTTTCCAAGGACGTCGGTATCCCGCAGGACCTCAAAGCCATCGTCAAGGACGAGGACGTGGAGTTCCTGGCACAGTCCGCCATGGACGACGCCTGCCGTCCCGGCAACCCGAAGGATCCCACGCTGGAGGACATCAAGGCGCTGTATCGTTCCCTGATGTAAATCGGTTTCATTGTATAAAATGCGCCCGGCCAAATGGCCGGGCGTTATTTTTTCGGAGAAATGGCGCGGGCAGGTATTTGACGAACGCTTAAATCAGATGTTCGGAACGAAAAAATTCCTCATTGAAGCGGACGGAAGGATGCTCGGGAAAAAGCGCACGGGCGCGCCGATGATATCGGACGGCTCCGTCCTTGTCCCCCGATTCGTAGCAGCAGCAGGTGAGCCCGAGGAGCGGGAACAGGCTGCGCGCCGCGGGTTGGTCGAAATCGCCTTCCGCCGAATGGTCGCGGCAGTTCAGGGCGGCGGAATACCACCAGATTGCTTCGGCGTATTGCCCGCGTTCCTTGAAAATCCCCGCAATTTCCACGAGGATGCCCGCGCGCGGCTCCGCATAGCGCAGGCTTTGCAACAGGTCGGAAAGGGCCCTTTCGGGCTTTCCCTCCGCCAGGCGGGAGAGCGCGAGGATCTTGCAGGCTTCGATTTTGTTGACATACCAGCCCGACGGGTCGTTCAGCATTTCTTCCAGAACCGCGCAGGCTTCGGTATACAGGCGGTTGTAGTACAGTTCCCTGCCGTAATAGAATTTGTCGCGCGCGGTCAGCTTACGGCCCCGCGCGATATTTTTTCGGTAGATTTCCAGATTGCGGCTTCCGCGCGGTTTGTCCGCGGGGCGGTGCTCGACGCGGAAATCGGAATATTCCACCTTTCCTTTCGGCTCGATACATTCGTGGACGCAACCCTGCCATACGGGAAGGGAGGCCCGGCGCAAAATGCGCTCGCGTAAGTAAGTGCAGGCTGTGCCGCTTTCGTCCCTGCCCGTATCGTACGGACACATGATCACGTCCGGCTTTTCTTCCTCGGGCAAAGAGGAAAGGCGCTCTTTCAGCCGGAGAAAAATTTCGGCGGAGGCGGAGGGGATCATGTCGTCGGCGTCCAGCCACAGGAGATATTCTCCGCTCGCTTTGGAAAAGGAAAAGTTTCGGGCGGCGGAGAAATCGTCCGTCCATGCAAAGGAAAAAATTTTTCCCGTATATTTTGCGGCGATTTCCCGCGTTCTGTCGTCAGAGCCCGTGTCCGCGATGACGATTTCGTCCGCCAGCCCCCGTGCGCTTTCCAGACAGCGCCCCAGCACCGCCTCCTCGTTTTTTACAATCATGCAAAGGGATATTTTTCCGTTCATTGCCACCTCTCGTCGCTTTTTCATAATATGATATATAGAGAGTTTGCGTGACTCTACTGACTTTCACTGACAGGAGGATATTTTTATGATGTACAATCGGTGTTGGGATCTTTGCGATTGCTTTCCCTGCTGTGTGCCGTCTTGCGGAAATGTGCATTTCTGCTGCGGTCTGATCGGCCCTACCGGCCCCCGCGGCGCGACGGGCGCAACCGGCGCAACGGGAGCGACCGGAGTTACCGGGCCGACAGGCGTGACGGGACCGACGGGTCCAACCGGGCCGACAGGTCCGACCGGCCCGACGGGAGCGACAGGACCTACCGGGCCGACGGGCGTGACGGGTCCCACGGGTCCAACCGGAGTTACCGGGCCGACAGGTCCGACCGGCCCGACGGGAGCGACAGGACCTACCGGAGCCACGGGCGCAACGGGGCCTGAGGGGACCGTGACTTCCGCGGCGGCGGTTGAAAATGTTTCGACGACGGCGACTGCGGCGGAATTGGCGACGGCATTCAATGCGCTGTTGACGTCTTTGCGTGCGGCGGGCATTTTGCAAAGCTGAAAAAAAGGGGACGCCCGAAAAGGCGTCCCCGTATTTTTATTTTGAGACAAAAAACGTTTATATTTGTTTATATCGTTTCCTGTCGCGATATCGGAGGGGCGCTGCGACAGTTTCGGGCAGAAAAACAGCGTTTGTGATAAACAGACAGCGCCGGACATATTGCCGGCGCTGTCGCTCAATTTCCCCGAAGGGAATACATAGTTTAAGTTACTCGCCCTTGAAGGGGAGAAGGGAGGCGATTCTCGCGCGCTTGATGGCAGTGGCGAGGAGCCTCTGATGTGCCGCGCAGGTACCGCTCATGCGGCGGGGAACGATTTTCCCGCCTTCCGTCACGAATTTTTTCAGACGGTTGACGTCCTTATAGTCGATTTCGTCGATTTTCTCCTGGCAAAAAGCGCATACCTTTCTGCGGGGAGCTTTTTTATAGCTCTTTTTTACGGCAGTCTTTTCTTCCATGACCAATTACTCTCCTTATGTTATTTTCCCGAATCGAATGCGAAGCCTCAGAAGGGAATGTCGCTGTCGTCGTCCAATGCCTGGAGGACGGGCTTCTTTCTTGCGGGCGCAGCCGGAGCCGAGGAGCGCGAGGGGGGAGGGGGAACGTCGTCGAACGAGTCTCCCGCCGATTTGGGCGTAAGAAATTCCACGTCCTGAACGATGATGTCCACCGCCGTGCGCTTTACGCCCTGGTTATCCTCGTAATTTCTCAGCTGAATGCTGCCGCTGACGGCAACTTTGTTGCCCTTTTTGGTGTAACGCGCAACCGTTTCCGCCGTGCTGCGCCATGCGGTGCAGTTAAAGAAGTCCGTCTGGCGCTCGCCGTCCTGAGAAGTGTAATTTCTGTTGACGGCGATGGAAAAATGGCAGACCGCCACGCCGCTGGGCGTTTCGGTGAGCTCGGGGTCGCGCGTTAAATTTCCGATTAAAAAAACCTTGTTCATGTTTGTGTCCCTGTCAGTTCTGTTTCGTGATCATACGCCTCAGAACTTCGCTGTCGATGCCCGCGATGCGGTCCAGCTCGTTTACCACTTCTCCGTTCGCCTCAAACGTCATGAGCACATAGTAAGCGTCGTTTTTGAACTTAATCGGATACGACAGCTTTTTGGTGCCCCATTTGTCCGTGGAAACGACGGTGCCGCCCATCGATTTCACGATGTTCTCGAACTTTTCGATTTCGGCGGTTTTCGTCTCCTCAGCGGAGTCGGCATTGAGCAAATACAGCATTTCGTATTTGGCCATAATTTGTTTCACCTCCCGGTCTTATTCGGCATACCATTCCGTATGCAAGGTAAAATCGGCTTTCTGTAAAGCCGTATTCTTATTATACCCGATTTTTTCTTTTCCGTCAATTATTTTTACGGAAAATTGCGGCGTTTTTTGCCGATTTTTTCCCTTTTTTCCCAAAAGCGACCCGGCGGACAGAAGCCCGCCGGGGAAAACGTCGATTCGCCTTGTCGTTGTGTGCAATTATTTCACTGCTGTTCGGAAGCTGAGGACAGATAGGTGAGGAATTTGCCCACGTAATCGATGAGCTCCGTAATCGTCAGCTGGCCGATTTTGCTCTTGTCCGTGCCGTCCGGATTGCTGTATGCCGGGATATTCAGACCCGGGAGGAGCTCGGTGCTGTAAATGATGTCCGATTGAAGGAAAGCGGTATCCTCCATGGAAATGATGCCGTCCCCATGCAGCGTTTCCAGGTTGGCGTTTTGGATGTTGGTCGTCATGTTTTGGGTGAGGAGACCGATGTCGTTGATCGTATAATCCTCCGGAGCCATTACTCCCTCGGGGTCGGTGAGCAGGTATTTCCAGGTGCCCGTCAATACTTTGGCGTCCCCGTCCGTCGTATACACGTCGTCCGCAAACACCTCGGCGATGGAAAGATCCGAGAGGTCGTCCGCGAGGGTGAGGACGGTGGAATCGGCCAGGTGACGGAGGAAACGGTTGTTCTGCACGTCGTCTTCACCGAGCATCTGCGTCAGTTTGAGGGAGTTGACCGCGTCGCCGAGAGCGCCGATTTCCGCGTCGCGGAGGCTGATGAGCAGGTCGGGCGTGTCGGGGTTTGTCTCGTCGATTTCGATGACCTCGGCGAGCGTGAGGGACTCGAACGTATCCTTGTCGTTGAGGTCGGCCAGCGTCCAATCCTTTTCCAGCATCGTCTGCAGGACGACGGGGGAGGTCCCGTCGATTTCCATGACGTCGGAAATCTTCAGCGACATGATTTTGTTCTGATTGTTGAGGTCGCCGAGAGACCAGTCCGCCATGGCGCGCAGGATTCCCGTGGAGGTTTCGTCGATCTGCATGACGTCGCCGATTTTAAGGGACATGATTTTGTCCTGGTCGTTGAGGTCGTCTATCTTCCAATCGGATACGGCGGCAATCAGGCCCGATTGTTCGCCTTCTCCCATCAGATCGCCGATGGTCAGGTCCTTCGTGATGTCGGAAAGCAGGGAGCTTTCGCCCGAGAAATCGCCGATGGTGCGGGGCGCGTAATATACTGCGCCGCCCGTTTCGTCCGCCGCGTAGTAGCAGGGCGCCTCCACCGTTTCGCCGTCCGTTTCGATTTCCGTGGTTTTACCCGATCTCTCTTCCAGCAGCCAGACGGTTTCGCCGTCCGTGTAAATATACCCGTCGTCCGTCTCCTGAAGCGTGCCGGGGAGAAGGTCGCCGCGCTCGTCGTAGGCATTGCCGCCGTACACCGCGATTTCGCGGCGGAGCATGACGACGGCGCCCGTGTCCGCGTCCGTCTCGTAATGCACGCCCTCCACGCCGTAGAGGACATACATCGTGATCGCATCGTCGGGGTCGGCGGTCACGATGGCGGAAAGGCGCACGCCGTCGATGAGTCCGCCGTCTTTCAGCTCGCCGATGCTGCGGGGTCTGGCGCCGTTCAGCATGACGATCTCGCCGTCGACGATTTCGTAATCCTCGCCCTCGTTGCCGTAGGCGAGCGAGAGCATGATGCCGTCCGATTGGGCGGTGACGTCCAGCACGGTGGACAGCCAAAGCTCGTCGAGCGCCGCCGAGCCGTCCCTGAGGTCGGCTATCGTGCGGGGCCCGTACGGCTCGTTCGTTTCGGGGTCGAGAAGCCATTCGATGCGGCGGCTGCCGTTCTCGTCCGTGACGATGCGGTAGTGCTCGCCCTCGTTGCCGTAGGCGAGCGCCGTCATCAGCGCGTCGGAATCCTCGTCGAGAGGGGAGACGTTCAGCACGGAGGCGAGCTGCAGCTCGTCGATGAAGCCGCCGTCTTTGAGGTCGGCTATCGTGCGGGGGCCGTAGGGCTCGTTCGTCTCGGGGTCGGTGAGCCATTCGACGGAATAGACGCCGTCGGCGTCGGTCACGATGTAGTGGGTGCCCTCCTCTCCGTAGGCGAGGGAGAGCATGACGGGGTCGGGGTCGTTGTCGGGATCGTCGTCATACAGGTCGAGCGGGGAGATGCCGAGCACCGAGCCGAGTTGCAGCCCGTTAAAGATTTCCGCCGCGGTTTCGTCGTTCGTCAGGTCGCCGACCGTGACGGGGGCCTTGCCGCCCTCGAGCGGGACGATTTCGTTCGTCGCCTCGTCGATTTCGTAATCGACCCCTTCCGTGCCGTAGGCGAGCGCGAGCAACGTCGGGTCGGAGGAGCCGTTCAGCCCCATCAGGGAACCCAGACGGATATCGTTCATCAGCGCCTCGGGTCCGTCGAAGAGGTCGCCGAGCGTCGTTTTGGAGTAGAGGACGCGCTCGGTGCCGTCCGGAGCGTCGTACACATACACGCCGCCGTCCTCTTCCCGGCCGTAGAGAGTGCCGCTTTCCGAGACGATCGTCCAGACGCCGTTTTCGAGAACGGCCTCCACGGGATTGCCGGTTTCGTCGACCAGCCCGCCTTCCCGGACGGTATACCGGACGGGAAGCATTTCGGGGGACTCTTCTCCTTCCGCCCAGGTGTAGTGGATTCCCTCCGTGCCGTAGGCGAGCGCGCACATGACGTTGTCCGTGCGGGAGATGTTCATCAGGGAATCGAGCGCGATTTCGTCAAAGAGCGCCTGCGCGTCTCCGCCCGTCAGATCGCCGACGGTGGTGGGCTCGGCGCCGTTGAGCATGATGACGCCGCCGTTTTCGTCGGGCAGGAAATCGGTGCCGATGTTGCCGTAAGCCAGCGCGAACAGCATTTTGTTGTCCTCGCCGTATTTCTGATCGGAGATGCCGAGCAATACGCCGAGTTCCACGTCGGAGAGGAGATCGACGACGTTTCCGTCCGCCCCGCCGAGGGAGTTCATCAGGTCTCCCAGAGTGCGGGGGCCGTGGTACAGCTGCTCGCCATCGGGCGAGTAGGCGGCGAAGCTTCCGTCCTCAGTCCGTTTCAGCCCGCAGACGAGTTCGCCCGCCGCGTCGTATACGAGGTAGTCATACGAGGCGTCCGCAGATGCGGAAACCGCCCGGACGGCGCCCGACGCGGGGCGTATGCTTCCGCCGTCCTCGCTCTGCCATTCGCCCGAGGTTTCGTCGTAGAGATATTCCGTCCCGTCGGGGGAGGTGAAGGTATTTTCCGCGCCGTTCAGCGCATAGGAAAGGGGAAGCCAGACGGGTTCGCCCGCATCTTCGTCGTAGATGTAGTTTTTGCCCTCCGTGCCGTAGACCAGCGCGCGCACGACGGGGTCGCTGTCGTCGAAGCCGTCCGACGTGACTTCCAGAAGCCCCGCGAGGGAGATGTTGTCGAGGACGGAAGTGATGCCGCCTTCGCCGTCCGTGCCGGAGCCCGAGCCGAGCAGGTCGCCTATGGTGGTCGCCCTGGCGCCGTTCTTCATGACCACCTCGCCGTCGACGATCTCGTAATTGCTTTCATCGCCGTAGCAGAGGAGCATGAGCATGTCGTTCCCCGCCAGCATATTCAGCGAAGGCGAGGAGAGGACGGCGCCCAGCTCGAGCGGACGGACGGTGCCCATGACGAAATCGGAGAGCAGGGAGAAGGGCAGGTCCATGATCCCGACCAGCATTTCGCCGTTTTCGGCGGTGAGGACGGCCCTGCCGTTCTCGTCCGTCTTTTCGACGTTCCCGTCCTTGTCGATGATGACCGCGCCCTTTTCGTCGAGGATGTTTCCGTTCGTGTCCTTATTGCGGCTGTTTACCTCGACGGGGATATTATAGTTTGCTTCGAGGCTGTCCGCCAGTTTGGTCACCTGCGTTTCCACCTGCGGGGAAATTTTGTTGAGGTCGGCGAGCGTGAGGCTCTTGTCCGAGAGGGAGGACACCAGGCCCTGCAATTCCCCGACGAGCTCGGAAACCGTCTTGTCCGCGTATTCGTCGGTTATGTACTGGGTATAATCGATGTCGCCGACAAAATTCCCCACCAGCTCGAAGCCGTCGCGGATGCGCATTTTCGCATATACGTAGTAGCCGATTGCCGCAAGGCTGCCGATCGTGGCGATGATGCCGAACAAAAAGCCGAGAATCACCGCGACGAGCTTGCCCAAAAAGCCGCTCTTTTTCTTTTCTTCCTCGTAATATGTAGCCATCTTTTACCTCACTTTCTGACGACCAGAAATTTTCCCGAGCCGTTCACTTCGTATTCGCCCGGGTTCTCCGCCTCGAAGCAGTCGCCCGGGGCGAAGTCCGTCTCGCCCTTTTTCCATTTGAAATGCCCGTGCCCCTCCAGGATCTTCACGAGGTCGGTCCCCTCGGTGAAAAGCTTGAACCGCTCGGCGCCCTCAATGAGAAGGCAGGGGCCGTTTTTGCCCAGCCGGGCGCCCTGTACCCTGCCCGGGGCAAAGACGAATGCGCCTTCGTCGGGCGGGGTCACGGAATCTTCCGGAATTTTACAGATGTGCATAATTTTGTATGTTCTCTCCTGTCGTGCATATTCACACATTCTACATTATAATGCATTTCCCGAAAAAATGCAAGTGTTTCCCGCATAAAAGAGACGCTTGCGCACGGTTTGCCGCAATTTTTTCGCGCGGCGTCACGGGGTTCCCGACGGTCCGTCCGTGTCCCCGCCGTCCGCGCCCGGGAGGCCGAGATCGACGCTGCGCAGTTTTTTGGCGATGATGCGCGTCCTGCCCGCCGCCGTCTCGATGGTGTCCTGCGCCTCCTGCAGTTTTTTCTGCGTCTTGTCCAGAACTTCCGTGAATTTTCCGAACTCGTGCTTGAACGCCGCAAGCAGCTGCCACAATTCCTGCGAGCGTTTTTCTATCGCGGACACCTTGAAGCCCGTCTGCAGGGTGGAGAGCAGCGCCGCCAGATTGGTGGGGCCGCAGACGAGGATGCGTTTCATGGAGAGATATTCGCCCACGCCCGGGATTTTCAGCACCTCCGCGTACAGGCTTTCGATGGGGAGGTACATCACGGCGAAATCGGTGGTGCGCGGGGGCAGAATGTATTTGGCGGAAATGGAATCCGCCTGCAATTTCACGGCCCGGCCGAGATTTTTCGCCGCGCGCTCCTCCGCCTCCCGGTCGCAGGCGTTTCCCGCCTCCACCAGCCGCTGATACTCCTCGACGGGAAATTTGCTGTCGATGGGCAGATACACGGTGTTTCCGTCCCTGTCGGGCAGCAGGACGGCAAAATCCACCATGCCGTCCGAGAGGGGATTGAGTTTGACGCTCGCCGCGTACTGATTGGGCGCCAGCATCTGGGAGAGCAGCGCCCCCAGCTGCGCTTCCCCCCAGGTGCCCCGCAGTTTGACGTTGGAGAACACTTTTTTGATGTCCGCGACGCCCGCCGCGAGGCTGCGCACCTCCCCGATGCCGCGGTATACCGCTTCCAGGCGCTGCTGAATGACCGAATAGCTCTCCGTCAGCTTGGTGTCCAGCGTCTCCGCGAGGCGGGTATCCACCGTGCGGCGGATTTCGTCCAGGGAACGCTGGTTGTTGTCCGCGACGTAGCGCAGCTGCTCGGAGACCGTTTTCTGTATGTTGTTCAGCCGGTATTCCGTCATGGAGCCGAGGGAAGTGATCGATTTGTTCGTATAGTCGACGATGCCGCCGAGTTTGTCGATTTTTTCTTTCAGCGCGTCCACGCCCCCGTCGTTTTTGCCGTTCTCCCTTCCCTTCCCGCGCGCCAGCAGGAGCAGCAGGAGAAAGGCGCAGAATGCGAGCAGGACGATGCATAAAACCAAAAGCGCTTTTTCCGTCATGTGTTTTTCTCTCCGTTTGTCTCTTTTTGCCCTTCCTCTTCTTCGATTTTTTTCAGGCGGGAGGGGAGCAGGGTCAGCAGCCGTTTTTTGCGGTTGTCCGCCGGGCATGCGGCGGCGTGGAGGAGAAGCTGTTCCAAAACGCGGGAGACGTATCGCGGCGGCGTTCCCGCCGCCAGGACCTCCCGGCCCGTGATCGCGAGTTCTTTCAGGGTGAGCGGGGCGCCCTCCGTGCGCATTTTTTCCAGCTCCGCGCGCCATCGCACGGCGCCGGGGCAGGGAGAAAGGTCGTCCATGCAGCCCGAAAAGTCCGCCTGTTTCAACAGGATCAGGTCGTCGAGCAGGGGGGCGTTGCGCACGAAAAACCGCCGCAGCTTGTTCGGCTTCGTCCTGCCGTCGAAATCGTACATGTGCAGCAGGATCAGCTTTTCCGTCCGTTCGGACGCCTTTGCGGGCGCCCGCAGGCGGGCGAGGATCTCCCCCGCGATGCGCGCCCCCTCCTGCGGATGCGCGTGGACGTTTCCGTCACGCAGCATGCAGAAGGGCTTGCCCACGTCGTGCAGGAGGGCGGCCAGCCGCACCCGCCCGTCGGCGTACCGGGCCGCGCGGAGGGAGTGCTCCAATACGTCGTATTTGTGGAAGTCCTTCCTCTGCTCCATGCCCTTCCCGAGCGCGAGTTCGGGGAGGATCTCCGCGAGCACCCCCGTTTCGTCGAGGAGTTTCAGCCCCGCATAGTGCCCGTCCTTTACGCCGTATTTTTCGTCGGCGTGTAAAATTGCGCGCAGTTCGGAAAAGATGCGCTCGGGGGAGATATCCCGTATGAGGGCGGCGTTTGCCCGCGCGCCCGCCAGACATTCCCCGTCGGGGGAAAAGCCGAGCTGCCCCGCCTGCCGCGCCAGCCGCATCAGCCGCAGTCCGTCCTCGCCGAACACCTTTTCCGCTTTGTCCACGGTGCGCAGCCGCCCCTCTGCGATGTCCTTCATGCCGCCCAGGGGGTCGACGAATTTTTCCGCGAGGACGTCGTAGTAGACGGCGTTGGCGGTGAAGTCCCGACGCTTTGCGTCCGCGGCGATGTCGTCCGTGAAAAAGATTTCGACGGGGACATGGGTGCCCCGCACATAGCGGTCGGAGCGGAAGCAGGTATATTCAAAGTCCCTGCCTTCCCCGTCCTTCAGCTTGACGGTGCCCGTTTGGCGGTAGACGGCGACGGGGACGAAGCCGCACGCGTTTGCCGCGGAGAGAAAGTCGTCCGTCCCCGTCGGGGAACAGATGTCGATATCGGGCTTTTCGCAGGACAGCCCCGCGAGAAAATCGCGCACGAAGCCGCCGACGACGTAGAGGGGATCGGGCATTTTTTCCGCCAGCCGGCGGAGGCTTTCGGGCAATGACGGTTCCATAGACAAAATTCCTCAAAAAAAATTACGATTATAGTATAGCAAATTTCAAAATAAATTGCAATTCCCGGAAAAGTGTTATATAATATATCCGTCGGGTTTTTGAAAAAGACGAAAAATTTTTCACGGTTTTGATAAAACGAACAGGGAAAGAGGTTAAAATGTATCACATTATCGCAAATCCCGCTTCGGGAGGGAAAAAGGCAAGGCGCAATCTGCAAACGCTGGTGCGGGTTTTGGAGGAGCGGGGCGCGGCATACGCCGTGCACGAAACCGTCCGCGCGGGCGAAGCGAGGGAGATAGCGGCGGCGCTCACCGCCGCGCCTTCGGAGACGGCGGGGGCGGAAGCGGCTTTTTCTGCCGCGGAAGAAACGGGAGGGCGGCTTCCCGAAATCGTCGTGGTCGGCGGGGACGGAACGCTGCACGAGGTGCTCAACGGTCTGGCCGATCCCGCCGCATGCCGGCTGGGGCTTATCCCCTCGGGGACGGGCAACGACTTTGCCGCGGCGGCGGGGATCCCCTTAAACGCGGAGGCGGCGGCGAAACTCATTCTCGAGGGCGAAGCGAAGGAGACGGATTATCTCGTCGTGGGCGGCGTCCGCTGCATGAACGTCGGCGGCATGGGAATGGACGTGGACGTCCTCGTGCGCTGCAAAAAGGGCAGAATCAAGGGAAAAATCAAGTATCTTCTCAGCCTGCTGCAAAGCCTGTTCGCTTTCAAGGGCTACGAGCTGACGATAGAGAGCGGGGAACGGAAGGAAACGCACAGGGCGCTCATCGCCGTGGCGTGCAACGGCAGGCAGATCGGCGGCGGAATCCCCATTTGTCCCGCCTCCGTCATCGACGACGGAAAGATAGACGTCATGGCGGTGGAATGCCTGAGCAAATGGCAGATAATCAAGGCGTTCGGGCTTCTGATGAAGGGAAAGGTGCTGGAATATCCCGCCGCGGAGCATTTCCTCTGCGAGCGGGTGAAGATCCGCCCCGCCCTTCCCTGCACCGCGCAGCTGGACGGGGAATTGTACGACGGCCTGGATTTCGACGCGGAGATCGGGCGGGGGCTGAAAATATACCGCCCGTAAAAAGGAAGAAAGGGAGGGCGCAATGCTCGGCAGACAATACAAAAAATTACTCGACCGCATGCCCGCGGGGGTGTTCGCGTTCGACGACAAACTGCGTATCCGCTTTTCAAACGCCGCCTTCCGCAGGCTTTTCCCGGGCCGCGCGAAGGGGACGGGGAACCTGAAACGGGCGATCGGGTGCGCGGAGGAATGCGAAATCTGCGGCAAAGGCGCTTCCTGCGCCGGATGTACGTTCCGGCGGGTGATGCGCGCCGCCGTGCGCGACAACGCGGAAAAAACGGAGACGGTGTCCGCCGGCGTCCGCCTGGCGGGCAGGACGGACAGGGTCGCCGTGCGCATACGCATTCTTCCCGCCGACGGGAAGGGGAAGCTCTTTCTCGGGCTCACGGACGGCAGCTATCGGACGGAAATCGAGAGGGAAATGCTCTCCGCGCGCCAGATGCAGCGCCGGCTGCTGCCCGCGGGCAAGAGCGTGGGCGGGGTCTCCTATTCCTATCTCTATATCCCCAGCCTCGAAATCGGCGGCGACCTCCCGGACGTGTACGAGCTGGACGGCCGCACGTACGGCATTCTCGCCGACGTTTCCGGAAAGGGCATTTCCGCGGGCATGCTCTCCGCGTTCGTGCGGGCGGGGTTCGACCGCAGGGAACCCTCTCTCGCCAAGGCGCTCGGGAAACTGAGCGAAAAATTCCGCGAGCTCAATCAGGACGAACGCTCGTATATCACGGTCGCCGCGGTCAGCATCGACGAGCGGGCGGGCAAAATCCGCTACGTGTCCGCGGGGCATAACGCGCCCATTCTTTTGCGCAGCGGGCAGGGGATAAACGAGATCGAATCCCCCGCGCCTCCCATTTCCAATTGGATACCCGACTTTGCGTATGAGGAACGGGAGATTTCCTTTTCCAAGGGGGATATCCTCGTGCTTCTGACGGACGGGGTCACCGAGTGTCCGAATGCTTCGGGGGACCGATTCGGGATAGAGCGCGCGGAGAGCGTGCTTTTGCAGTCCCGCTCGGCGGAGGATTTTATCGGAAAGCTGAAAAACGCGCTCGGCGTCTTTTCGGGAGGGAGCCTTTCGGACGACGTGACGGCGATGGCGTTCGATTTGTAGGCGGCGCTTTTCCGGAACGGAAAAACGGGCCCGCGAGGGACCCGTTCGGGGATTGTCAGTCGGCCCGTTTTTGTTTTCGGCGGGCGGTGAGGCGGGGAAAAAGGCGCCTCACGGATTTTACGGGATACAGGGCGGCGACGAGTACCTCGGCGCCGATCAGCCCCGTGAGCCCCTGAAATACGTTGTAGAGAATATTTGCGGCGGCGCCCAGTCCGAGGCCGAGGACAAAGCCTTCGTAGAGGAAATAGCCGACGACCATGATGCTTTCGGCGGCGAGCGCGGCAACGAAGCGGGCGGCAAAATCGAACTTTTCGCTTTTGACGGCCCTTTTCAGCGCCGCCCATATCAGGTATCCGGCCGCGGACATCAGCGCCTTGACCGCAAACGTCGCGGGGGCGTACACGGCGCTTCCGAGAAGAATATCCGCCAACATGCCCCCGAAGCCGGCCGCCGCGGCGCCGTACAGAGGGCCCAGAAACCAGCCGGACAGCAGGGAAAAGATGTCGCCGAGGTTGGAGTAACCGCTTCCGCCCGCGGGCTGGGGAATGTGCAGAAACATGGTGCTGACGCAGCAGAGCGCCGCAAACGCCGCGCTGAAAGAGAGATTTTTGGCGAGGGAGATCCGCTTTTCCCGCTTTTCGGAAGCGGCGTCCGCCCGGGTAGGGATATCGGTATTCTGTGAGGTCATGTCGGCTCCTCGGGATTCCCGGAAAAGGGGAATCGGTTAAATTTTTGAACTATATTATATTCCCGGAATCCCGGCTTGTCAATCGGCGGGCGGAACTTTCCGGAGAAAATACGATTTGACAAATTTATTACGCGATTTGTGAAAAATTTACAAAGAAATGAGACAATGTTTTTCCGCCGTCAGCGGTTTGCATTTCCCGCGCGTTTTTGGTATAATAATGGGGCAACGAGAAAGTCATAAAGGGGAAGGAAACAAGGCAAATATATAACGAAAGAGGTCGGTTTTCCTATGAAAAAAATGCGGACGAAACGGATTATTTGCGGGGCATGGCCCGCGTCTTTCGGGGGTGAAGCCGTCGCGAAGCTCCTCGGCGTTCCGCAGGCGGAGCATACCTTTTTCGACGTCCTCGTCACCCTTTGAAGCCATGAGTGCAGCCGCGCGGCTGTACTTTTTTCGTTTTTCGAGAAAGGGCGGGATTTCCGCCGGGAGGTGTAAAATATGGCAAAAGCAGCCATTCTGATGGGCAGCAAATCGGATTTCGACGTCGTGAAGCCCGCAATCCGGGTGTTGAAGGAATTCGGCGTGGAGACGGAGGTGCGGGTGATTTCCGCGCACCGCACGCCGGAGGAGGCGCACGCGTTTGCCGCGGGCGCGCGCGAGAACGGAACGGAAGTAATCATCTGCGCGGCGGGAAAGGCCGCGCATCTCGGGGGCGTCATCGCGGCGTCCACGACCCTTCCCGTCATCGGCCTGCCCGTCAAGACGGACATGATGGGCGGGCTGGACAGCCTCTTGTCCGTCGTGCAGATGCCGTCGGGGATCCCCGTGGCGACGGTGGGCGTCAACGGAGGGGAAAACGCGGGGCTTCTCGCCCTGCAGATTCTCGGCGTCAAATATCCCGACATCGCGGAGAAATTCGGCGCATACAAGGCGGCGATGCGGGAAAAGATCAATGCGGACGACAGGGCATTGCAGGAGCAGCTCTGAGCGGGCGCATTCCGGACAGAAAAAAATTTTTTCGGGAGACAATATTATGGAAAAGAAGGAACAGCTTTACGAAGGAAAGGCAAAGAAGGTATTCGCGACGGACGATCCCGATCTCGTGATCGTCTCCTACAAGGACGACGCCACGGCGTTCAACGGCCTGAAAAAGGGCACGATAGCGGGCAAGGGCGCCATCAACAACCGCATGAGCAACATGATGTTCCGCCTCATGGAGAAAAAGGGCGTCCCCACCCATTACGTGGAGGAACTGTCCGAGCGGGAGACCCTCGTCAAAAAGGTGCAGATCGTGCCGCTCGAGGTGATCATCCGCAACACGGCGGCGGGGAGCATGTCCAAGAGGCTGGGGATACCCGAGGGGACGAAACTGCCCGTGCACGTCCTCGAATTCAGCTATAAGAACGACGAACTCGGCGACCCGCTCATCAACGACTACCACGCGCTGGCGATGGAATTGGCGACGAAGGAAGAAATCGAAACGATAAAAAACATGGCGTTTGCCGTCAACGATATCATGATAGAGTTTTTCAAGACGCTGAACATCGACCTCATCGACTTCAAGCTGGAATTCGGCCGTTTCAAGGGCGGCATCGTGCTCGCGGACGAAATTTCTCCCGACACCTGCCGTTTCTGGGACATGACGACGGGCGAAAAGCTGGACAAAGACAGGTTTCGCAGGGACATGGGCGGCGTAGAGGACGCCTATAAGGAAGTGTTCAAGCGTCTCACCGCGACGAAATGAGCCGCTTTTGCCCCGCGCGGATTTTCCGCGCGGGGCGAAGGCCCGCAGGGGAGAGGCAAAAACATTTTTAAGGAAGAGGAAAGAATGTATCTCAGAGATTTTAAGCCCGTATTCGACAGCATGCACGAGGAGTGCGGCGTGTTCGGGGTGTATTCCGAAGAGACGCACGACGTCGCAAGCACCGTCTATTACGGCCTGTATGCGTTGCAGCACCGGGGCCAGGAGAGCTGCGGCATCGCCGTCGCGTACGCCAACAAGATAGAATATTACAAGGGTATGGGGCTGATCCCCGACGTCTTTTCGGAGCATACCTTGCAGGAACTGCCCGAAGGGGACATCGCGATCGGCCACGTCCGGTATTCGACGACGGGCGCCAGCCTGCTCGTCAACGCCCAGCCCATCGTCTTTACGGGAAAGTGCGGGAAGATGGCGTTGGCGCACAACGGCAACCTGACCAATACCGACGAACTCCGCGCCAAACTCATCGCCGACAACGCCGTGTTTCAGACGACGATAGATTCCGAAGTCATGGCGATGCTGATAAACAAGTTTTCGGACGGGGACATCGTGCGCGGCGTACTGCGCGCCTGCGAGCATTTCAAGGGCTCGTACGCGCTGGTCGTGATGACGGCCGACAAGCTGATCGCCGTGCGCGACCCTTACGGGATACGCCCCCTGTGCATCGGGCAGAACATGGGCGATATCGTTGTGGCCTCCGAGAGCTGCGCGATAGACGCCGTGGGCGCAAGCTTTCTTCGGGACGTGGAGCCGGGCGAGGTGCTCGTCGTCGACAGCGCCGGAATGCACTCCCACCGCGTGGCGAATGCGGAAAAGTGCCGTTCCGCGTCCTGTGTTTTTGAATACGTCTATTTTTCCCGGCCGGACAGCGTTCTGGACGGGTGCAGCGTGTATAAGACCCGCATGCTGGCGGGAAAAATTCTGGCGGAGAATTACCCCGTCGAGGCGGACATCGTTTCGGGCATGCCCGATTCGGCGCTGGTGGCGGCGCGGGGATATTCGCAGGTTTCGGGGATTCCGTACGTGGAGGCGCTGGAACGCAACCGCTATGTGGGCAGGACCTTCATTCAGCCCAACCAGAAGATGCGGGAAAACAGCGTAAACGTCAAAATGAATCCGCTGCGCGCCAACATTCAGGGCAAGCGGCTGATCCTCATCGACGATTCCATCGTGCGCGGCACCACCTCCAAACGCATCGTGCGCATGCTGAAAAACGCGGGCGCGAAAGAGGTGCATCTGCGGATCTGTTCGCCCATCATCAAACATCCCTGCCATCTGGGCATCGATATGCAGTCGTACAGCCAGCTCATCGGCGCCAATAAGACGGAGAGGGAGATCTGCGAGTATCTCGGGGCCGATTCCCTCAAATATCTCACGATAGAGCAGCTCGAGCAGAGCTGCGCGGGCGCAAAAACGGGCTTTTGCCTCGGCTGCTTCAACGGCGAATATCCGTACAGCCTCGAGGGCTACAAGCCCAGCAAATTCAAATTTGAGTGAGGCGCTTCGGGCGGCGGAAATATCGGTTGTTTCGGAACTGTTTTTTCAATAAATTTTGCGACGGGAGGTCAATGGTCGGAAGATGGCGATTTCTTACAAGGACAGCGGCGTGGACGTGACGCGCGGCTATAAAGCGGTGGAGCTCATGAAAAAGCACGTGCAGAGCACTTACGACGGCAACGTGCTCGGCGACATCGGTTCGTTCGGCGGATTTTATTCGATTGCGGGCGAGAAGATGGCGGAACCGGTGCTCGTGGCGGGTACGGACGGCGTGGGCACCAAGCTCAAATATGCCTTTCTGCTCCAAAAGCACGATACCATCGGCATCGACGCGGTGGCGATGTGCGTCAACGACATCGTATGCCAGGGCGCAAAGCCCCTGTTTTTTCTCGATTATTATGCCTGCGGCAAGCTTTCGCCCGAATCGGAGGCGGAGGTCGTCAAGGGGATCGCGGAGGGGTGCCGGCAGGCGGGCTGCGCACTCATCGGCGGCGAGACGGCGGAAATGCCCGGCTTCTATCCCGAAGGGGAATACGACCTCGCGGGGTTTGCCGTCGGCATCGTCGATAAAAGCAAAGTGATAAACGGCAGGGACATCCTGCCCGGGGACGTCCTCATCGGCATCCGTTCGAGCGGCATCCACTCCAACGGCTATTCCCTCGTGCGCAAATTGTTCGGGGATTCCGATCGCGCGGCGCTGGAAAAATACGACGAGCGGTTGGGCGGAAGCTTGGCGGAGGTCCTGCTGACGCCGACGAAAATTTACGTCAAAAGCATTCTGTCCCTGATTGCGGAGGTGCCCGTCAAGGGAATCGCGCACATTACGGGGGGCGGCTTTATCGAAAATATCCCCCGCATATTCCCCGAGGGGGTGGGGTGCGAGATAGACCTCGCCTCGTACGCGCTTCCGCCCGTGTTCCGCGTCATGAAAGAGAAATCGGGGCTTTCGGACGAACAGATGTACAACACTTTCAATATGGGCATCGGCATGGTCGTCTGCGTTTCGCCCGAAAACGCCGACGCGGCGATATCCTCCCTGGAAGCGAGCGGCGAAAAGGCGGTGCGGCTGGGCAGGACCGTCGCGGGAAAGGGCGTGAAACTCGCATGAAGAACATAGCGGTGTTCGCCTCGGGCGGCGGCACGGATTTTCAGTCCGTCATCGACGCCAACGCGCGGGGAAATTTTTGCGTCATCAAATACCTGATTGCCTCAAAACCCGGAATCGGCGCGATAGAACGGGCGGAAAAGGCGGGGATAGAGGCGAGGGTTTTCGCAAAGGCGGACTATCCCTCCCTCGAGGACTTGTATCAAAGTCTCGCCGCGCTTCTGGAAGGGGCGGGGGTGGATTATATCGTCCTCGCGGGGTGGCTGAAAATTATTCCCGCCTCCTTTATCGAGCGTTTTCGCGACCGCATCATCAACATTCACCCCTCCCTCATTCCCTCCTTTTGCGGGAAGGGCTATTACGGGCTGAAGGTGCACGAAGCGGCGCTTTCCTACGGCGTGAAGCTGACGGGCGCCACCGTACATTTCGTTTCGGCAGACGTGGACGGCGGGGCGATCGTCATGCAGCGCGCAGTGCCCGTCCTGGACGGGGATACGCCCGAAACTTTGCAGGGGCGGGTCCTGGAGGCGGAGCACGAGATGCTTCCTCTGTGCGTGAAGCTGCTCTGTGAGGGAAAAATCGAAAAACGAGGCAGACAGGTATTCGTTCACGGCGAAGGGCCTGCGCGATGACCGAAGCGTCGGAGAGATGAAAAAGTCGGAGAGATGAAAAAATAAAAAGATAAAGAGATAATGAAAGAAGGGTGAGGTATGGACAAGAAAAAGTGCGGGGAGTATATCCGGAAAAAACGGGAGGAAAAGGGACTGTCCCGGGCGGAGCTTGCGGAAAAACTCGGCGTCGGCGTCTATGAAGTCGATTGCTGGGAGGTGGGAGATTTTCCCGCCGTGGAACTGCTGCTGCCCCTGTCCGAGACGCTCGGCGTCGAGGTGGAGGAGCTCCTTGCGGGCGAGGACGGCGCGGTCAAAGAGGGCGCGGAGCCGGCGGCGGAGCAAGGGGAAAAAGCACCGGAGCCGACGGAGCCGGCAAAATCTCCCGAATCGGTTGCGGGGCCGCCCGTCGGGGCGATTCCGAAACCGAAGAAAAAGCTGAAAAAGCAGGAGAGCTATTACGACGAGGTCAACAGGCGGGTCGCAAAAATCGTCCCGGAACCTCCCTCGGGCGAGAACGGCTTTTCGGCGGGAGAGCGGCGTTTCGGTACGGTCATCTGCGTTCTGTTTATGGCGGTCGTATTGATTTTTCAGGCGGTGCGGCTGGTCGGCTGGCTGGGGCGGGAACGGGTTCTCACGCCGGAAAATTATCGGGAGTATATCGAAATTTCCGTCGTCGCCACGGACGCGGAGAACGGTTTTGTCACCAATCCGGACCGATATACGGTAAGCGTTTCCGCCAAAAAGGGCAGGATAGAGGATTTTTCCATCGTCGTGGAAGTGGCTTTTTACAATCCGTTTCCCGGGATGAATCCCGACGCCGACGATATGATTTATCGGACGGTGGAGATAAGTGATCCCTCTTTCTCTTACGGAGAAGAAACATTTTCTTTTGAACGGATCGTCATGGACGGAGAAATTCGGGTAAAATCGGTGGAGGGAAAATTGCCGTGAGTGACAACAGAAAGGATAAAAATTTTATCAGGTTTCTTTGCGTTACCGCATTGGTCGGGGCGGTAAATATTTTGCTGAACGGCGTATATACGATGCTTCTCGTCTATGTGCCGTGCATGGCCATATCCATTCCCACCCTCTACTTCAATTATTCGCTCTGCAAATGGGAAAACAAATGGCACGGGCTTGTGAACGAGAAAAATCCCTGCGACGGCGAGCCGAGCAAATACCGGCTGGTAACGGGTAAGGTCGGCGAATGGTTTCTTTTCGGTTTGGGGCTTTTCTTATCGCTGATTACGCTTATCGTCTATTGAAAAGGAGGAGGACATGAATATTCTGGTTATCGGAAACGGCGGTCGGGAGCACGCCATCGTGCGCGCCCTGAAAAAATCCCCCCGCGCGGGCAAAATTTACGCGATGAAGGGGAACGCGGGCATCGGCGAGCTGGCAGAACTCGTCGACGTGAATTATCTCGACGTCGGGGCGGTCGGCGATTGGCTGGACGCGCACGCGGACGTGGAATATACGGTCATCGCGCCCGACGACCCGTTGGC
>CALWAU010000047.1 GCA_944375795.1 uncultured Clostridia bacterium
TTGGTCACATTCTTCTTCTTTCTCGTCTTATAGCCGAGAGCGGGCTTGCCCCAAGGCGTCTGAGGTCCCGCGTGTCCGACGGGAGCCTTGCCCTCGCCGCCGCCGTGAGGATGGTCCACAGGGTTCATGACCGAGCCCCTGACCTCCGGGCGCTGACCGAGATATCTCGCCTTGCCGGCTTTGCCGAGAGAAACGATTTCGTGGTCGACGTTGCCGATCTGTCCGATCGTCGCGCGGCACTTCGCAAGCACCAGCCGCATTTCGCCGCTGGGCATACGGAGCGTCACGTACTTGCCCTCCGCCGCCATGATCTGCGCGGAGATGCCCGCGCTTCTCGCGATCTGTCCGCCCTTGCCGGGGGTCAGCTCGATGTTGTGCACCATCGTACCGACGGGGATATTCTCGAGGGGAAGGGTGTTCCCCGCCTTGATGTCCGCCTGCGGGCCGTTCATCAGCTTGTCGCCGACGGAGATGCCGAGGGGCGCGAGAATATACGATTTTACGCCGTCCGCGTACGCGATGAGCGCGATGTGCGCGCTGCGGTTGGGGTCGTACTGAATGCTCTTTACCGTGGCGGGAATGCCGTCCTTCGTCCGCTTGAAATCGATGATGCGGTATTTGGTGCGGTTGCCGCCGCCGATGTGGCGGGTCGTGATCTTACCCTGGTTGTTGCGGCCGCCCGAATGGCGCTGGTCGTGCATCAGGGATTTTTCGGGCTTGTCGCCCGTCAGCTCCTCGTAGGCCGAAACCGTAGCGAAGCGGCGGCCGGCGGAAGTCGGTTTATATTTCTTGATAGCCATTTTTCGTTATCCTCCTCTGATTACGCCAGCGAGTCGAAGAATTCGATGGGCTTGCTGTCCTCTTTCAGCGTGACGATCGCCTTTTTGCGATCGGGCGTATAGCCCTCGCTGCGGCCCATTCTCTTGCGCCTGCCCTTGCAGGTCACCGTATTCACGCTGGCCACCTTGACGGAGAAGAGCTTCTCCACCGCCGCCTTGATCTGCGTCTTATTCGCGTCCTTCTTCACGATGAACGTGTATCTCTTGGACGCGATCCCGTCGTATGCCTTCTCGGTCAGAACGGGCTTCAAAATAATATCCTCGGCAAACATTATGCGTAAACCTCCTCGGTATTCTCTCCCGCGAGCCGGGCGATCATCGTCGCCTGGAACTGCTCGACGGCGGCCTTGGTCATGACGATTTTATTGTTCGACACCACCTCGTAGGTGCTCAGCTGCGCGAGCGGCAGAGTCTGCAAATCGGGAAGATTGGCGGCCGCGCGGATGACGTTGATGTCGTCGTTGTCCATGACGACGAGCGCGGTCTTGTTCAGCCCCAGCGCCTTCTGGAAGGCGGCCATCTCCTTGGTCTTGGGGGCGGAGACCTTCAGCTCGTCCACGACGACGAATTCCCCGTCCGCCACTTTCTTGGAGATCGCGGAAAGGAGCGCGGCGCGCTTCGCCTTCACGTTCATCTTCTTGGAGAAATCGCGGGGCTTGGGCGCAAACACCACGCCGCCCTTCGTCCACTGGGGCGCGCGGATGGAGCCCTGACGGGCACGGCCCGTTCCCTTCTGTCTCCAGGGCTTGATGCCGCCCCCTCTCACTTCCGTCCGCGTCAGAGCGGATTTCGTGCCCTGCCGTTCGTTGGCGAGGCGGGTTACGACCGCCTGGTGAATCAGAGGCTCTCTGTATTCGACGCCGAACACGCTGTCGTCGAGCTCCATCGTGCCCACTTCGGCGCCTTTCATATTATATACTTTGATACCGGTCATGTCCTTACACTCTCCTTATTTGCTCTTCACGCTGTCCGACACGGTGACGATGCTGCCCTTCGCGCCGGGGATCGCGCCCTTGATGAGAAGTACGTTCCTGTTCACGTCCACTTTCACGACCTCGAGGTTCTGAATGGTGACGTTTTCCACGCCGTACTGTCCGGCGAGGTGCTTCTGCTTGAACACCCTCGAGGGAGAGCTGTTCGCGCCCATGGAACCGGGTTCCCTGTGCACGGGGCCGACGCCGTGCGTCTCTTTCAGCCTGTGCTGGTTCCATCTCTTGATGACGCCCGTGAATCCGTGGCCCTTGGTGACGCCCGAAACGTCCACCTTGTCGCCCGCCTGGAACACGTCCGCTTTGAGCTCCGCTCCCACCGTATAGGTCTCGGCGTTTGCCACGCGGATCTCTTTAAGGACCTTGTGGGGCTTCACGCCCGCCTTTTTGTACTGCCCGAGCTCGGGCTTGGTAAGCGCCTTCTCGCTCGTCTCGATGAATCCGAGCTTGAGCGCCGCGTATCCGTCGTTTTCTACCGTTTTGACCTGCACTACGGGGCAGGGACCCGCCTCTACGACCGTGACGGGAACCACCGTTCCGTCCTGGGCGAAAATCTGGGTCATGCCGACCTTGCGTCCGATGATTGCTTTATTCATTGATAAAGTTCACTCCTTGAAATATATTTTCCAAAATACCTTCACTCGAAAAAGTATTTACCGGCGAAATTCCTTTTCGGATCAGAGCTTGATCTTGATATCCACGCCCGCGGGCAGGTGGATGGAATCGAGCAGCTTCGCGTTGGGGGAATAGATGTCGATGATCCGCTTATAGGTACGCATCTCGAATTGCTCGCGGGAATCCTTATCTTTGTGCGGGGAGCGGAGGATGGTGACGATTTCCCGTTCGGTGGGAAGGGGAATGGGGCCGGAAATCTTCGCCCCGCTCTTTTTCATCGTCTCCACGATGCGCATCGCCGCTTCGTCCACGAGCTCGTGATCGTATGCCGCCAACTTGATCCTGATTTTCTGAACTGCCATTTTTTTCGTTCTCCTTTTACCGTTACTGCTAACTTTTTGCTGCGCCGTATCAACACACCCGTGTGTATCGGGGCAAAGCGCAAAATAAAAAACACTCTGTTTTCGGGCGAGCGTTCTTACGCAAAGCCTCGGTTAGTCGCAGGGATCGTGCCCCCACTTTTGTCAACGGAAATTATCTGCCGGGACGGCTTTATCCCCGGAAATTTCAGTAACTTCCCGTCTCAACCCATACATCGCGGTTTTATACAGCCTAAATATAATACCAATCCTTTCCCGAAATGTCAAGCGTTTGCAACAACTTTTTTGAAATTTTTTGAATTTTTTTCGCGGAGCGGTCATATTCCCGCCCCGAAGCGCATAGGGGCGGCGTTTTCCCCCGCCCCTTCTCTCTCGTCTTTCGCGTACGCATGCGCACGACAATATAATTCTATGGCCTCTCTATGGCCGCGTTTTGCGGCCTCCGCCCCACGCCCGCAATGCAAGTATTGCCGCATTGCCGCCGAAAAATACCCGTCTGTCCGGAAAGGCGAAGCGCCGCGGCGTTCGGCTATGCCGATTCCCCCTCCTCGGGAAGCAAGATCCCGACAGACGAATCATACACGTGCGAACCGTCTTTTCGGATACGTTTTGCCAGCGTGCCGTTGCCGCCGGTGCAGATGATGAAGGCGCGGTACGGCTCCGGCAGGCCGTTTTCCAGGAGACAATGATAAACTTCCTCCCAGGCGTCTGTTTCTTTTTCGCGCTCCGCCTCCCCTTTCGCGCCGCGCGGAAGGGAGCGCATGGAGATGAGGTAATAATACATCGCCTTTCCCTCCGCCCGCTTCACGGCGATGCGGATATCGAGGATATTTCCCCCGCCCGCCCGAACGAGCCGCCCGATAAGGGGACGGAGCAGGGGAGCGGGAATATCGCAGGGGAAAAGTTCGTCTTTCGACGAAAATCTGCCCAGGGCCGCCTCGTCCATGAGACTCTGCGCCATGGGAACGACGCGGGAACGGTAGTCGTCCAAAACCGCCTGATTGCCCGTGCGGAGCGCAAAGATCCCCGCCCGGTTCATGGCGTCGTCGGCAAAATCCGCCTCCCCCGCCGCGCGGTACAACAGGGGCAGACAGGCCTCGTCCCCGCGCTCCGCGAGAACGATGCCCCGATAATACGCCGCGGAAGCCGAATCGGCATCTTTCCGTTCCAGCCGCTCCGCGACGCGCAAAAGACAGTCATTGTCCAATCCGTACAGCTTTTCGGCATAATCGAGCAGTTCTTCCACGGGGATATCCTCTCCCGTTTTCTCCCGTTCCAGAAACGCGTCGCGCTTCTTTTTGCGTTCCTGCCAATCGAGCCTTGCCTGCCCGAAAAAACCTTCCGTGCGCTTCTTTATCCGCGCGCCCATCGCACGGCGCATCTTTTCCCGCTCCGCGAGGCCCTCGGGGTCCGCCTCCCGCGCGGAAATGTCGTAATCCGTTTCCCCCATGAGCTCCATGCGCATGCGGAAGGTGGGATGGCTGTCCACGCGGGCGGGCAGCTCGCGCCGGAGAACGACGTCCCAATACTCCTTACGGGCGCCCAGGTGTCTGGCGAACGAAGCAAGGCGCAGTCCGCAGGCGTCGTCCGGACACTCTTCGCCCGCAAAAAAGGCCTCCGACAAATCGGGGGTGGATTCCTCCAAAAACAGGGCATACATCGCCGTTTTCGCCGTGGCGTTCACATATGCCTGCGAAAGGCCGCTCTCCTTTACAAACTCGTCGGCGAGGATCTCGCGGCGGCGGGAATCGATATAATCGGCGTGTTCCGACTCGAACGCCGCGCGTTCGGCAAACCAGCCGAAAAGCATCCCCGACAGCCCGAACACGTTCATCCCCGTATCCGGTACCCGCAGACATTGACACAGGCGGACGTATTTCGCGCGCTTCGCGGTATCCGCGTTCCGCACGTGGGCAAATTCGTGCAGCAGAACGGCACAGGTCTCTTCGTCCGTCAGGAGAGAAAGCTCCACGACGTCGAGACAGACATTGACCTTTCCGCGCCTTTCAAACACAAAAAATCCGGAGTCGGAGAAAAACGCGCGCACGCCGCTTTTTATGCCGGCGCGCTTCG
>CALWAU010000048.1 GCA_944375795.1 uncultured Clostridia bacterium
AAAGCGCTTTACTTCTTTCCAGGAAAAAAATTCCTTTGCCGGGAAGTTCTTTCGGAAACTCCTCTCGTACCTGCTCCCCTCATTCACCTTTTCATATACGAAATCGGTAATGTATAAATCGGGCAGCCGCCCCTCGCGGATATGCCGCCTTATCGTATCCAGCAGCATTTTCAGCGCCTTTCCGTCCAGCCAGTCATCCGAATCCACGACCTTGTAATACAATCCGGACGCCATGGCCATACCCATGTTCACGCCCGAGCCGTGGCCGCCGTTTTCTTTATGCACCGTCCGCACTATATCCGGATAATTCCTCGCATACCTGTCCGCTATGATTCCCGTATTGTCCGCAGAACCGTCGTCTATCAGGATGATTTCGCAGTCCTTTCCCGCGGGCAATAAACTCTCCACGCACCTCGACAGATATTCCTCCGAATTATAACACGGCACGGCAAACGTAATCAATTTCATTTTTTCGATTCCTCTTTTTTCTTTTTTCCCGCCTCCCCTTCCGGGAACACGATTTTGAAGATCGGGAAGAAAATCACCATGGAAATCCCGCCCACGACTACCGTATTGACGATCTGATATAAAGCGTTCGGCAGGTGTTCCGCAGCCAGGGGGAGCCAGAGGCTGTTCAATGCCGTCGTCGCGAACGTAATGAGTATCCATGCAATAAAATACCACATGATCTGGAAGGGAATATTCCCTTTCGACTTATAGGTGATGTTCCTCTGCAGGGGGAAATTGATGCACTGCGCCAGAAACGAGCCTATCCAGAACGAAATCGTATAGCCCAATCCGCCGCCGATAATCACCTCGCCCGCCGCATTATACGCCGGCGCAAAACCGATGATCGTCCATTTCACTCTCCACGGCAATTCGATCCCCGGCCAGATCCATTCGATTTTCGCCATTTCCGGACCGAACGCATACGGCAAAAAGGTATATACCAGGTATTGAAAGATCGTCACGCCGTTGGAAAACACGAAAAATTTGATAAACTGCCAGATGAGTTTGCTGCCCTTCGGATGCCTTTTCGAAAAACCCTTCCACCAATTCCGGAATTTCGACACGACCCCGTTTTTTGCCGTTGTTTCCGACGGTGATTGCATACCTGCCCCCGTCGTTTCCGCTTGTTCCGATGTTACCTTCTCCTCTTCGTTCATGCTTTTGCCTCCTTTTTCGTCCTCTCTTTCGTCACGAACATTCCGAAGCCCTTGAAGAAATGCCCGTTGAACATCCATAAAAGCCCTTCCATTTTCCGCCGGCTCATGCCGCCGAATTTCGCAAGCCCTCTCACCGGCTGGTACAACACGCCCATGATCAGGGTATTCGCCGTCGAGCGCGCCCCGAAGGCCTTACAGAGCCCGATCGCGCTTCGGATCGCCCACGAGAACAATCTGCCCGTCCAGCCGCGCGCATACCTCAGATCGCTTACCGTACTGTTCTCGCCCATCGTCATCCCGCGGCGTTTTTCCGTCGTTTTTATCCCGGGAAAATATTCTTTTATGCACGTTTCGGAAAGTTCTTTTCCCTCGGCGAAAAGTTTGCCTTTCAGCCGTATGTCTTCCGACGATGCACCCACTTCGATCTCGTACTCCCCGCGTTCGACACGCCATTCGTTTTCGCTTTCGTCGAAATACGCGAAATCCTTTTTGTCATAAGGGATTGCGACACGCTTTTTTTCGCCTTTTTCAAGATATACATTTATAAATGCAAATAATTGGCGTTTCGGGCGCTTTAACTTACTCTCTTTTTTGCCGAAATAAAGCTGCGCAATCTCTTTTCCCGCAAGACTTCCGACGTTTTTCACCTCGAAGGATATTTCCCTTTCCGAAATCATTAGATTTTCATACACAAATTTCGTGTAGGAAAGTCCGTATCCGAACGGATAGCGCGGGGGGATTTTCGCCGCCGCGCGATAGCCGCTGAACAGTCCCTCGCGATAGACGACCGCGTCTTCTCCGCCGGGAAAGAGTTCGGGCGAAGAGGTGGGACAATCCTCGTACTTCCGCCACCACGTCTCCGCGAGCTTCCCGCAGGGATTTGCCCTGCCGGTCAGAAGCTCCGCGCACGCAGCCGCGCCCGCCTGACCGGAAAGACCCATGTACAGAATCGCGGCGGCGCCTTCCGCCCAATCCAGTTCCACCGGCGCGCCGCAATGCAATATCAGCACCACCCGGCGCCCCGACGACACGAGCGCTTTGAACAGTTTTATCTGATTTTGCGGGATCTTCATATCCGCGCGGTCGATCCCCTCCGCTTCCGAATATTCGTCCAGCCCCGCAAAAAACAGCGTCACGTCCGACTGCGCGGAAAGCCGCTCCGCCTCGCGGAACAGTTTTTTGTTGTCCTTCCCGTATCTCTCGAAGCCGCGGCCGAAGAAAATCGCGGGAAAACCGCTCTTTTTCAGCTCCTCCGCAGCCGACGTCAGCATGATCGGATTCACGATGGACGACCCCGCTCCCTGATACCTCGGACGGAAGGCAAAATCGCCGATCACCGCGATGCGCTCCCGCCCGCTCAACGGCAGCGTTCCGTCGTTTTCCAACAACACCGCGCTCTTTTCCGACGCCTCTTTCGCCAATTCGTTATGCGATTCTTTATCGAAGTCTTTGACCTCTTTCTTCTCCGTAAATTCCGAAAGCGTCAACAGCCTCTCTATGCTTTCGTCCAAAAGGCTCTCTTCGATCTCCCCCTTTTCCAGCGCCGCAAGTACGTCCTCCACGCCGTACCTGCATCCCGGCATCTCCAGTTCGTTGCCGCATTTCAGACCCGCCACGCGGTCGTTGCTCCCCGCCCAATCCGTTACCACTACCCCTCCGAAACCCCATTCTCCCCGAAGGATGTCCTTCATCAGATGCGGGTTTTCATTGGTATAAACTCCGTTCAGTTTGTTGTACGAGGACATCACGCATTTCGCCCCGCCTTCCCGGACGGCGATTTCAAAGCCCCTCAGATACAATTCGCGCAAGGTGCGTTCGTCCATGACCGAATCGCTCGTCATCCGACGATACTCGCGGTTGTTCGCCGCAAAGTGCTTTATGCACGACGCCACGTTTTTGCTCTGGATTCCGCGCACGTATGCCGCCGCCATTTTTCCCGACAGGTACGGATCTTCCGAATAATATTCGAAATTCCTCCCGCAGAGCGGATTGCGCTTGATGTTCAGCCCCGGGCCCAACAATACGTCCACGTTCATCGACGCGGCTTCTTCCCCCAGCGCTTCCCCGATCCGCTCGCCCAGCGCTTCCTCCCACGAACACGCCGTCGTCGACGACGACGGAAAACACGTCGCCGGCAACGAGACGTTCAGTCCCAGATGATCGCTTGCCGCCGCCTGTTTCCTAAGCCCTATCGGCCCGTCCGACAAATATAAACTGCGGATCCCCTTCTCGCGGATCTCCGCCGTAGACCAAAAATCCCTGCCCGTCAAAAGCTCCGCTTTCTCCTTCCGCGTCAGTTTCGAGATGATCTCTTTCTTTTCCATTTCAATACCTTCTTTCGCCCGCTCCGGCAAAAAATTTTTTTATTTTTTCTTTATCCGGCTTTCCCGTCGACGTCAGCGGCAGCCGCTCCGCAAATTCTATCTGCACAGGCAGCTCTATCTTCGTCAGCCGCGTTTTCAGCTCCGACCGTATTTCTTCCGCCGTCCGGGATTCGCCCGCTTTCAGCACCACCATTGCACACGGCACTTCGCCGACGAACTCGTCTTTCACGCCCACTACCGCGGCTCCCTCCACGCCGCCGAGACTTATCAGCGCGTTTTCTATCTTCGTGGGAGAAAGGTTGTTTCCGTTTCTGATGATGATGTCTTTCTTACGACCGTCCACATGCAGGTATCCCTCTTCGTCGAAATGACCCAGATCTCCCGTATGCAGCCAGCCGTCCGCGTCGGCGACGCGTTCGCCGTCGCCGTAACAGAGTGCCTGCGCGGGACTTCTGACGCAAATTTCGCCGTCGGACAAAATCCGCACTTCGTTCATCGAATACACTTTTCCCACATTGTCGCGGCGCTTTTCGGGCGGATCGCGATAATCCCCGCAGCTGATCGCCACGCATTCGCTCATGCCGTAAACCGGTACCAAAGTTATTTTCAAATTTTTCTCTATCCGCGAGAACTGTTCCGCGCCGCACGGCGCGCCGCCGATCAGCCCGCACCTCAGGCTCTTTATCTCCTTTGCCCGAGGACTGTTCGCCAGCGACAGATACAGAGACGGAACTCCGTTCAGGCGCGTGGCGCCGTATTTTATCATACAGTCCGCGATATATTCCGTATCCACCGTCCGCGGCACGAATACGGCGTGTTTCGTCACTGCCGCCGTCACGATCAGCGCCAGCCCGAACACGTGGTGCAGCGGCACGATAAGGATATTCACATCGTCTTCGCGATACCCGCCGATCTCGCTCGTGTCCAAGGAATTGTTAATGAAATTGTACTGACTCAGCACTACCGACTTGCTTTCGCCCGTGGACCCGGACGTGAAAATCGTTATCGAACCGCTCTCGCTGTCGCCCGCAAATTCCCGCCCGAAAGAGCCGCGCGGCGCAAAAGAGAGTGCCTCCGCCCTTCCGTCTGCGATTATCTTCCCGTCCTCGACGCGGATCCGCTCCGACAACGGCTCGCGCGGGTCGTGCATGACCGCCACGGCGCCGAGAAATTGCAGCGCGTAAAACGCAAGGATCGTCTTGACCGTCCTCGTCGCCTTGACGCCCACCTTTAAGCCGGATTTTACGCCTTTATCCGCCATCTGAGCCGCAAGACCGCGGGAAATCCGCAACGCTTCTTCCGCGCTGTAAGCGGTTTCCTCGTCGAACAGAAATCTTTCCTCTCCCCGTTCTCCGGCATATTCTTCCAGATATTCGTACAACGTCCTTTTGCTTGGTTTCATGACCGACCTCTAAAATTGAAAATATTCGAAACCGCTGACGTCTCCGGACGAGAGCAGCGCCAGCCAAAACAAAGCGACTGCCAGAATTCCGTAAACGAACAGAGCGGCGTTTTCCCTCGCATCCGTGCGCACCGCGGCGCACAGGCGCCCCTCCCGTCCGGGACGCTCTTCCGTGAGGCGATAAAGGAGAGTCATCGCCGCGAGGATAACGGCAAGCTGTAAAATCTGCCCCGCGCTCATTCCCAACGCGGACAGCGCGGCGTTCAGATAGGCTTCCCCGATCCCCCAATCCGAAAACATCTGCCGGAAGGCAACTCCCGCGTCGCCCAAACTCTGCGCGCGGAACAGCACACAGCTGAGCGTGAAGAGAAGAAACAACGCAATCCGACGGAAAAGCGCGGCCGTCGGCTTTTCCCCGGAAGAAGCGCCGACGGATTCGCCCCGCGGCATTTTTCCGAATTTTGCAAAAAGCGTCTCCGCGCTCACCGCAATCCCCGCGACCAGCCCCCACAGCACAAAGGTCCAATTTGCGCCATGCCAAAGCCCGCACAACGTAAACACGATCAGCGTATTCCATATTTTCCGCGCCGTGCCCTTCCGATTGCCGCCCAACGGGATATACACGTATTGCGTAAACCATTGATTGAGCGTAATATGCCAGCGGCGGAAAAATTCCGTATAACTCGTCGAAGTCAGAGGTCTGTCGAAATTTTTCGTGAGCTTTACGCCCATGAGCCGCGCCGAACCCATCGCAATTTCCGAATACCCCGCAAAATCGTTATAGATCTGAATGAGGAAGAGCGCCGAAGCCGCAAACACCGCCAGACCGTTCGCAGCGCCTAAATCCGCATATACCTTATCGACGAACATCCCGCAAAAATCCGCCACTACACATTTGCGGAAAAAACCGGACAACAGCCATTTCGCTCCCGACAGCATATCCTCTTCGTCGATGAAATGTCTTTCCTTCAACTGCGGCAGCAGCGTCTGCGGGCGTTCGATAGGTCCCGCCACGAGCTGCGGGAAATAAGACACGTACAGGGCGAAATAGCCGAAATGCCGCTCTGCCTTGAAATCCCCGCGATAGACGTCGATGACGTAAGAGAGGGTCTGAAAAGTATAAAAGGAAATTCCCACGGGGAGAATCACGTCGAGCGCGACGTCGTCCTGTCCGGGGCGGAACAGCCGTATGACGCCCGTCACGCTTTCCAGAATAAAATTTATGTATTTGAAAAATACGAGCAGACCCAGACAAACCACGAGCGTGACGGCAAGCCATATCTTTTTCGTCCCCTTCTTCTTTGCGGCGTCGATTCCGAGCGCCGACGTATAAGCGGTCAGCGTGGTGATGAAAATCAGTCCGATCAGCCACACGTTCCAGCTCATATAAAACAGGCAGCTGGCGGCGAGCAGGAGGATCCATCTTCCCTTGTGCGGCAACAGCCAGTACAAAAGGACGACGACGGGAAGAAAAACGAGAAATCCGACAGAATTGAAATTCACTTTATCTTCCTCCCTTTTTCCAGAGCGGCAGCAAATTCAGCGCAAAAAACGCCGCCGCCACGGTACCGACTTCGTACAGCGACGCGCCCTTCAACAACGCGTAAGCCGCACTGACGACGAACAGCGACGCGGAAACCGCCGTGACGAAAAAATTCGTCTTCCTGACCAGCCCGAATACACAGAACAACAGCGAACCGAGAAAGCCCAAAAGCATGAGCGGATTGTTCAGAATTACGCTTTCCATATTCCCTCCGCCGTCAGATCCCCGCCGCCCGCAGATCCGCGAGAAGGCGTTCCGTGCGCAGCGACGCGCCCAAATCGTTCAGGTGATAATCGCTGTCGTAAAAATATCTCCCGGGAAACATATAATCTTCCACGTCGGAAATGACTTCGTATCCGTAAGCGGAAAACATACTTTCAAATTTCTCCGCGAATTCGAGTCCTTTTTTCTCGATCTCTCCCTCCGCCCGAGCGCTGCTATTGACGGGCGCATACGAAAGACAGACCCTGCCGCCCTTATCGCGGATCGCGTCGTAATACCCGGCGAGTTTCTCCGCTCCGCTCTCCGTCAAAAGCTCGGGCGCATAGCAATAAGCGTTATCGCTGTATGTGACGTCTCTTTCGTTTTCCGTCTCCTCGTCATAAGGGCGCTCGTAAATATAATCCCCGTAGATATTGAAGTCTTCGTATCTCCCCTCTTCGTAGCCGCAAGGCTCCATCTGATCTCTGAGTTCCGTATATTCGAAAAACGCGCGCAGCACCCCGCCGTTGTCCGAGAAATCGGGAACGGCAATCAGGTCGTAATTGCCTTCCACCATGATAAACATGATGTTGTTCACAAAATAGTTAAACATGAGCTGGCTGGCGCTCATTTCTTCGGGCGCATGTACGAAGACGTCGCCCGCCCCCATATAGCGGATGATGATTTCCATCTGAAACGCCGCATTTATGTCGCCGTTCATCCCCATGTTGAACACGACGTATTCGTCGCCGTAAACGTCGTTCACGGCATCGCTGTTCACGCCGTAGGCAAAGCTGCACCCCGAAAAAAAGATGAGCTTTTTCTTATCCGCGTTCAGGATCAGTCTGTCCATATTGTCGGCAAAAATCGTGCTGTTGTTGACCGCCTGAAACCGCGGCTCCGCAAACGCATTGATGCGGAAGGTCCGTATGTTATAAGGAAATGCCCGTTCGTCTATTTCTTCGATATTGTCCGAAAAACACAACTCCGAAAAGGAAGAATGCAAAAACGAATTGCCCCTTACGCGCCGTATCGTGTTCGGCAGGACGAGCGTTTCGCCCGAAAGCGTCACGCAGGGCATGTTCGTCGTAAAGGAACCGGAAATTTCCACCACTTTTCGGCCGTCTATCTCCGAAGGGATCACAAACGGCTGGACGTCGCCCTCGCCGCGATACCCCGTCAGGGCAACTTCGCCGTCCGCCACCTCTTTATATAACAGAACGCTTTCGTCTATGCTCTTCTCCCATTCCGCATACAGCGTCACCCGTCCGCCGTCTGCCACCGTGACCCGGCTTCCCAGACCGATATGCTCGCCTTCGCCGTCCGCACGCGTGTTCCATCCCGTCAAAACATAGCCGGGGCGCTCTATATCCGCGCCGTTGATGGTGTTCGGACGCAGATGTTCGGTGAGAGAATAGTCCACCGCGCGCTTTTCCGCCCGCTCTTTGTCCGTCCCGCCGTTGAAATCGTACAGCACCGTACAATTCAAGTGTATGTCGACGGTGTCGCGCCCCGTGTCTTTCCGGCACTCTATCGTCACGCGCGAAGGGCGCACCACGTCGTTCAACGTCAGTTCCGTCCCGCCGTCCGTTTCCTCCGCCGTATAATCCGGATAGTCGCAGGACGCAAATTCATATCCCGCGCGCAGAGTGAGCCGCGTTCTGAAATCGCCGCCCGGCTCGACTTCGCCGGCGGGAACCGACGCCGTAAAAAACAGACTGTCCACGATGGAAACTTTTATTTTTTCCCGCTCGCGTTCCGTCTGCGCGCAGCCGCAGAAAAACACGCACAACGCCGTGAACAACAAGAAAAAGAAATATGCCTTCCTATTCCGTATATCCTTCCGTCTGCTTCGCATAACGCCCCCAGAAATAATTGTTTTCAAATTCGCTTAAAGCGCTCTTCGGAACATATATCCTGCAAGTGCCCGGAACGCCCGAAAGCAATTCGTATCCCACGGAGATCTCCGAAGGCTCGATATGCCGCAAAACGATACGTTCCAAATTGTCGCAGCCCAAAAAACTGCCGTTCGAGATCGTGTGAATATTTTCCTGAATCGTAATGCTTTTCAGGTTTTTATCGTCGAAAAACACGACCGGTAAAAACGACTTTACATAGATCCCGTCCACCTGATAAGGAATGATCAGTTCCTCCGCCGCCCTGCCCGCCTCCGTCAGCCCGACGACGGTGTAATAGCTTCCGTCCAGGCGGTATTCGAACATGTCCGCGTCCCTGTTGTCGCCCTCTCCCTCCACGCTTTCGTCCGGAAGGACCGGCTTATCGGGAAGTACGTAATCCGTCTTCGTCGTGTTGCCGAATCGGTTTTTTACGTCATTTACGAGCTGCACCGTCCTCACCTGCATGCCGCTCTCGTTCAAATGATAATTGGAATCGTAAAACCACTCGCTTTCCAAAATATAATCTTCTATATTGCTGATAATCGGAAACTGCAATTTTTCCGCCACGGAATCATAAAACGCATCCGCTTTCCCCCTCTCTCCGAACGGAATCGCGCCCGCATTCATCGGCGCAAAAGAATAATACATCGCCGCGCCCTTCTCTTCGAGACTTTCCGCGTAAGCATTGATAAAATCCACAAACTCCGCAGAAAACAGCGCCCGGTCGAAAAGTATGGGATTGTTTTCGTCCACGCCGCCGGGCATGATATTGTTCCGACGCGCGTAGTTTTTCAGATCGCCGTGCCCGTCGAACGACGAACGCGCATATACGCCGCTGCCGGACGCCGGCTCCCCCGACTCGTAAAGGGCAAATTTTTTCGCGACATAACCGATATATCCCGCCGCGAGCTTCTCCCGCGTCGATTTCGGAAACGCGCCGAACATACTTGCATCGCCGTCGAGCGCGTACCACGCTTCCTCTGCGGAAAAATACGTCGAAAGAGACTGCGCGAACAGTTCGGGCGTAAAAATCACGACGTCGCCCGCCCCGATTTCTTCGTAAGCCAATTCGCACATCATTTTCGTGCCGAGAGAACCGTACAGCCCGAAATTGCAGACCGAATAATCCAGCCCCCCTTCCCGGAGCAATCTTTCGGCAAGCGCCGAATCCACCCCGAACGCCACGTTGGAATTTCCGAGAACGACGATCTTTTTTCCCTGCGTCTCTTTCAGACGGGAATACAGATCGGAAAGCGCGCCGTAATACGTTTCGGAATATTGAGGGGGAATGAGGCGCCCCGCCATATAAATCCCCGCAAAGGGGATACATACCGCAAAAATCACAAACAGACAAACGAAAAAGATTGCCGCAATTCTGCGCCCTTTCGCCTTTTCCATAGCCGATTCTCCGAAAAATCCGGCGGTGTGCCCGAAAGATCTGCCTGCGGGCACACCGCGTCCCGCTCAATCGTTTTCTTCTTTCTTTATGCCGTATTGTTTAACGAGACATAAAACGTACATCGCAGCCGTTCCCGCCGTGAGAACGCCGAACGTACAGTCGACCGCGATGATCGTCACCCGCCACCACGCATCCGCGATATTTACCATGGTATCGGGGGTAATGCCGTTCATTGCCGCGCTGTAATTGCAGACGGAATACAATATCCTGTGCGACGCCTCGCGCATACGCTGGCAGAAACTTGCATTGTTCCGGAATTCCGCCAGCGCCGTCTTCGAGCCGCTGCCGAGAAACAGATCGGTACCGCGCGCAATGCCGTCCTGATAGTTCATGATATATCCCGTATCGCTGGCCGCCATGTCGGTAATGCAATAGCCGTCGAATCCCCATTCGTCGCGCATGATGTTGTTGAGGAGGTTCATATTGGCGCCGACCCAATCCGTTCCGATCCGGTTCATCGCGGACATCACCGCGTGCGCGTTGCCCATTCCCTCCGCGGAGGACAGCGCATACTCGAACGGCAACAGATAAATTTCGCGCGCCGCCTGCTCGTTCAGCCATATGCCGCCGCCCGAGCGCTGATCTTCCTGGTCGTTGAAGGCGATATGCTTTACGTTTGCGATTACGCCTTTGGACTGAATGCCGCGGATCTCGCTGACGCCCGCCATGGCGGTAAGATACGGATCTTCCGAAAAATATTCGTGCGACCGTCCGCCGAAAGGCATGCGGTGAAGGTTGATCGCGTTCGCGTACAGAGCGCTGTACCCCAGCGCCCGCGCGTCCTCCGCCAGCATTTCGCCCACTCTCCCGATAAGCTCGTTATTGAACGACGAGGCCCAGATCCCTTCGCTCGGCATGGAAAGCCCGCCCTTCGAGCCGACGACGCCCGTCGGGCCGTCGTAATCCGCCGTATCGGGCTTTGCCACCGACGCCACCGCGACGGTCGTATACATGCCGTTCGTCAGAAGATAGGACTGCTCCTCAAAAGTCATCTGATCCAAAAGCTGTTCCCACTCCGGGTCGTCGTAATCTTTTCCGCGGAGCATCGCCAAAGTGAGCCCCTTCCCCACATATTTGCCGTAAGAGGGCATTTTTGCGTCGGGATCCTCGGGAACGGGCTTTTTCCGCTGCAAATCCCGATACATCTCATCCGTCACGGCAACCGTTATCTTGCCCTTGGGAAGAGTTCCCGTCCAATCGTTTCTCGACACATACGTCACTTCCGTATCGCTCCCCTCGTATTTGTTGAGGTCGGCAAATTCCAGCTGATTGACGATCTCTTTTCCCGTATGCGCGGAGACGGAATAAGTCGTCCTGTCCGTTTCGGGATTGTCCCAAACCATTTTCGCCAGTCCGGCGTTTCCGTCGCGGTCCATTCTGCCGCCCGTATTTTCCGCCGTCTTGCCCTGCGCCGCCAGAATGTTGTTTGCCGCTTCGTGCGACCCGTTTCCGACCGCCAGATAATATTCCCCGGCATCCACGACATACGTCTCGGCGACGTCCGCGTCATAACTCTTGAACCGTTCTTTCTCGACGCTGATCGTAACGGTCTCTTCCCCGCCCGGTCGGATAACGCCCGTCTTGGCATATCCCGCCAGCTCCACCGCCGACTTTTCCACGCCGCCGGCAATATAGGGCTTTTGCAGATAGACGCAGACCGCCTCTTTGCCGCCGTAAGTATCGCTGTCGTTGCGCACCGTCACGGTGACGTCGAAACTTTCGCCGTCTTCGGATTCCGCGACGTCGAACGCCGTATAGCGGAAATCCGCATAGGAAATACCGTAACCGAACGGATATGCCACGTCCGCGGAATAATCGTATTCGCCCGCATTTCCCGTGCCGTTTACATAATCGGTATAACGGGTTTCGTAATAGCGGTAACCGACATAGATCCCCTCGCTGTAAACGCCGTAATATTTCTGAGAATTGTCCTCCAATCCGTCGCCGTTTTCGTATGCGGACATGAATCTCTTGTTGTCGTTATAACTCTGCTGCATCATCGCCGGAGAGGAAAAATTATTTTTCAGATATGTATCCGAAAGTTTCCCCGAGGGAACTATTTTTCCCGTCAGCGCTTTCGCGACCGCCGAAATTCCGCTTTTGCCCACGTTTCCCACCCAAAGGCAGGCGTCCACGTCGATCGTGTCTTTATAGAGAAAATCCAGCTGAATCGTGGCGGACGAATTGAGGAGCACGACGATCTTTTTCACCGTTCCCGCCTTTTTCAACTGCGTCAGCTGCTCCAAAACCTCCACCTCTCTCGACGTCAGAGAAAGGCAGCTTTTGTCCTCGCCCAGCTCTTCGGCATAAGCCGCCGCGCCCGAATACGCCGTCAGATCCTTTCCTTCGCCGCTGTCCCGCGCGATATTCACGATCGCCGTGGAATATTCGCCGAAAGTGGAAGTCACGCTTCCGTATTCGTCATAGGGTACCTCGTTGACGAGATATATCGTGCCCGTCATATAACGACCGTATCCGCCCTCTTCAGACGTTTTGTCCTTATAGAAATCCCAAAGTTCGGCGTTCACGGACAGCCCCTCGTTTTCGAGAGCCGTTTTCAGCTCGGTATATCCGGAAGTATCCGCTTCGGAGGAACCGGACGTCGCATAATTGAAGGAAACCGAACCCGTCAGAAAACAACTGACCTTTTCCGCGTCCGAAAGAGGAAGCGCATCGTTTTCGTTTTTCAACAGAACCAGACCTTCCCCTTCGATCTGTTCGCAGGCTTCCAAATAGTCCTGCTGCAATTTTGCGTATTCGTCCGCCGTATAATCCGATTTGAAATACTGATACCGTTCCTCGTCGGAACGCTCTATTTCGGAGCCGGAAATATTCAGCGCGTGATTGATCGCCGCGCTCTGACTGTCGGCGATATAGAATCCGCCCGTCGTGATCACGAGAAGGCTGGCGCATGCCACCGAAAGCCCCTCCCAGAGGCGGCGCCTGAAAATTTTACGGCTCAAAAACTTTTCAAATTTTTTATTCATGGCGCACTCCTTCTTTTGCTTTATCCGCCCACGGTCTCCAATGATCCAGAATCGCGGAGAACAGAGTAAACGCGAACGAAAGCACATACATGACGGCCGTTGCGATAAATCCGCCCGTAAAGGTATAACCGTCGATCGCGACGAAAACGTTGGCGATATACGTTACCTGCGAAAAGATAAACCACATGAACGCATACAGACAAAACAAATACGCGATATATCTTATCGGCTTGAAATCGACGACGAGACTGACCGCGCAGAGCACCAGCCCCGCGACGACGTAAGCGATCGCGTTTTTATTGAGTTCCGGATTGAACGAAGTGACGCCCGTCCGGCTGTACAGGCAAACCGCCGCGATACAGAACAGGATCGCGGGAAGGGTAAGATAGTATCCCACCCCTCTTCCCGCCAAAAATTTTTTTATCTTTTCCATGCCGTTTCCCCGTCCCGTTTTCTCAATTTTCGTATTCCGTCATCACAAGTTCCGCGTCGGAATAAATCCTGAGGCAGTCCACCGCGGGAGACGCCGCATCCACCGTCCCCGCATCGCCTGCGGGCGTCTGGCTGTTATTTACGGTGAGGCGGATGACGTTTTCCCCTTCTTTAAGGTCGATCTCCGAAATATAGATTTCCTTAAATCCGCCGCGGGGACCGGGTTCCGTGGACGTGCCCGCGCCCGTTCCGAGCGAAATGTCGCTGTATCTGACCTGCGTATCGTTCACCGTAATTCTGTAAGTGTTCGACGTCAGTCTGATGTCCGCATATTCGCAGGAAAGGACGAGGCGAAGCACGGCTCCCTCCACCGCCCGGTCCGAATCGATCTCGAATTGCAGATAAGCCCCGCGATAGAAAAGCCCCGAAACGTATCTGCCGCCGCTCGCCTGATCGAATGACTTGATCAGATTGACGCCGTTCGCCGAGCCGGAAAAATTATAGCCGATTTTGTCGCCCGTGTCGGTCGCAAGCCCCAGATCGTAATCTTCCGTGAGCCCCGTGAGCTGCGTGTCTTCCGCCTCAAACGTAAAGATCTCCATCCATTTCGCATAGAAATCCTGATCGCCTTCATATTTCTTCATCTTGCTGTATTCCTCGGAACCGTCCTCGGTGTACCAACCGCCGAAATAGTAACCGTCCCGTTCGGGCGTGTCCGGCTCCGCAATGCGGGAACCGTTCGCAAACGTCTTTGTCTCAAATATTTCCTCGGGCGCGCCCTCGTAATTCCAATAAAAGTCAGCCGTCGAGGTATTATCGGGTTCTGCGGCGTCCCAGCCGGCATAGAGAGTCATATCCGACGTGACCGTATCCGTCTCGAAATCCCAAACCGTTTCGAGTGTTTCGTCCGTACACCAGCCGCTGAAAATATAATCCGCTCTCGTGGGATCGGCGGGTTTCTCCACCAATCCGCCCTCTTCGACTTCCTGAGAATCCACCGCGCTGCCGCCGTTGCTCTCGAAATTAACCGTGTAGTAAACCGCGACGCTGCTTGACGACGAGCTGCCGTCCGCCGTATCGCTGTCCCCGCCGGGCGCCACGCTGTCGCTGCCGGGCGTCACACTGTCGCTGCCGCCGCCGACGGAAACGCTGCTCGTATCTCCGCCGCCGCAGCCCGCAAACGTAAACATCGCCGCGCTCATGCAAAGAGCTGCCAGAAGTCCTGTCCATTTCGTCAACTTGTTCATGATGATTCTCCTTTTTTTCCGTGAATAATCAAAATTTCGGGGGTGCGCCGAGTGTTCGGCACACCCCACCAGTGTTGCCTATTCAGCTGTTTCGTTGACCGCCGTCAGTTTTCCTTCTTCTTTCCGAGAAGGTACACCGCGCCGGCAGCTACCAGCGCCACGACCGCCATTCCCGCAATTCCGGACACGGAAGAACTGCATCCGCTTCCGTCCTTGCCCGCAGGCCCCTGAGGCCCTTCCGGACCCGCAGGACCGACCGCGCCGTCCTGACCATCCTGACCGTCTTTACCGGGCTGTCCGTCCTCACCGTCCGCCCCGGCAGGTCCCTGCGCCGCGACGCCGGTATCGACGCCGTTCACAAACCAGTTGCCGTTTTCGCCGATATACGGGACGTTTTCTTCCCATTCGGGAGTTTCGCCGTCTCCTTCGACGACAAAGGTGAGTTCGATATCGACTGTCGTCGTCTCCGTCGTGCTGCCGCCCTTGTTGCCCTTGTTGTCGCCCATGCCCATCGGCATTATCGCGTTCTTGGACTCACCGGGCTTGCCGCTGCCGCCGCCCGACTTGGTCGCCGTCAGCTCGACGACTACCGTGTACGTCCCGGCTTTGGTCGGGGTCCCTTCAATCGTTCCGTCCTCGCCGAGCGTGATCCCTTCGGGAAGAACGCCGCTCTTTACCGCATATTTGAGGGAATCGTACTTGTCGCTCGTGAATTCGGACGAAGTGATCATCGCCATGAAGCTTTCGCCGACTTTCATCTGATCCAAAGGATCGCCGTTCGGATCGAGCGCCAACGCGGCTTCGATTTCGATGGAATAATTCGCCTTTTCGGTGATATAGCCGTCGATGACATAGTTCACCGCAAAGTTGAATTCGCCCGTCTCTTTCGGCGTGCCGGTGATCGCGCCGGTCGCCGGATCGAGTTCGAGACCTTCGGGAAGTTTTCCTTCCAGGCTCATTTTCGCCGTCGAATCGGTGTCGAGCAAGCTGTCGATAGATACGCTCGCTTCATACTGAACGCCTTCCATACCGATCGAAAGCGCTCCGCCCGCCACGGTCAATTCCGAATAGCCGTTGCGCTGTCCGACCGTGCTTGCCGTGTTATAAAGCACGCTCTTGGCGACCGAGCGGACGCAATACCACTGCGTATAGTTCTCTTCGCCGTCGACTACGACCGTACCTTTTTCGGCATCCCATTCGCCCGAGAGATACTCGACGAATGGAGTCGTGTAAAGTTCAAAGACGTTTCCGGAACGCACCATCATGTCGGGATCCGTCCGCATCCTCCAGCCGATGTAACCGTCGGTTACGAAGCTGGCGTACACACCCCATTGATTCTGATAGAGTTCGGTGCTCAAATTGTAGTTGTTGGTATTGGAAATACCGCCGAGTCTGCCGTAGCCGACCATCGCGCCCTTCGATCCGCCTTCCTGCAACGCCATCTGGAAGGACTTGGTATACGTCTCGCGCATGGACTGTTCGGTCGCCCATGTGAAGAGGTTGCCGCGGTTGCTTTCCTGATCGTTCATGAAGCAGTGCTTGACATAGCACACGACGCCCTTGGACTGAACGCCCTCGATGACCGCCGCCGCCATGTAACCGCTGTGCAGGCTGTCCTGCGAATAGTACTCGTTGTTGCGGCCGGAGAACGGCGAACGATGAATGTCCGCACCGGGAGCGTACCAACCCGTCTGCGTGCTCGTCAGATCTTTCAGAAGACCGATGTTGCCCATAATGCGACCCTGCTTTTCGGCAAGTTCGACATTGAACGTGGAAGCGATGATGTCTTCCGAACACCAGCAATGGCTGCTGTCCCAGTTGTTCGGACCGTCGGAATCTTCCGTTTTGATCTTGCCCACGGACGCGATGTCGACCGTCGAATATCCGCCGAATTCCACCACCGTGCAAAGCTCGTCGTAGGTGAGCTGATTGAGGAATTCGTCCCATTTCGGATCGTCGTAGGCAACGCCGTACATATCCTTATACTTGATGGGGCTTTCTTCCGCCAGAGAAACGTACATGGGGAAGAGAAGTTCCGTTCTGTTGGTCTGAACCTTGTGGTCTTCGTCGTAAACGCCCGTCGCCTGCGTCCAGCCTGCGGGAATGTCCTCTTTCGCCTTATACCAGGGGTCGGATTCCACGTCGCTCACATAGTTCTTCTGCGCGTCGTATACGGCGCCGTTCGGATTCGTGCGATCATAATACGTCTTGCCGCCGTCTGCCGTGGGATTGCCGTTATCGTCCACGCCTTTATTGCTCACCGTGAAATTATCCCAGAAAGCCCAATTGGCAAGAACGTTATCCTTGAACGTAAGATCCGCCGTCGTGGGCGCTTCGGGGAACGTCCCCACGAGATCCGCACGGGAAAGCACGGTCATCCCGCTCTTTCCGTCCTGCATCATTTCCGCGGTACGCACGTTGCCGTAGTTGAGGTCGTCCAATTCCACCGCATCGCCCTGATGCTCGTCGTTATCGCCCGTCGTGAACAGATTTTTCAGCTCGCCGCCCGAGAAATCGTCCACTTTAAGGTCGGCTTTTCCGATCAACTGAAAACGCTCTTCGTCATAGGCGTCCGTCTCATTTTCCAGATCGGTGGCGTAATCGAAGTGGGAGTTTTCCATAACCCTTACGATATATTCGCCCGCATCGAGGATATAGTGTCCCTTAGTTCCGTTCCCGTTGTCCGCCGTCGAATCCCACGACGCCATGTCCTGAACGTTGAATTCGACCACCACGGTCTGGGACTGCCCCGGCTTCAATACATCCGTCTTGGCAAATCCGACCAATGTAACCGCGGACTTTTCCACGCTGCCCGCTTCGCGGATATAGGGCGCCGTCACATATGCCTGAACGGTCTTTTTGCCCGCTACGCTGCCGGTGTTGGTCACTTCCACGGGAACATACAGTTTATCTACTTTCGCCGCACTGTCCACCGAAGAATTGAACTGCTCCGCCGCGACGTCCGTCCCGAGTGCCGTCTCGCATCCTTCGTCCGTATACAATCCGCCTGCGTTGAAACTGAAAGTCGTGTACGAAAGTCCGTAGCCGAACTGATAAGTCACATTGTCGTTCCACCATGCGTTTGCCTGTTCGACCGCGCCTTCGGTGTTTCTCTCCGCCGGCTTCGCGAGCACGCCCTCCGTATAGGTGAGATACCCTTCGGCTATTTCGGTATATACCGTTTCATAATACTTATAGCCGAGATAGATTCCCTCTTCGTAATCTACGCCGTAGTAACCTTCGCGGCCTTCGTATGCGGTAGACGTTCCCGCCGTTCCCGTCTTCGTCCCGTCGGCATGCAAATATGCCGTGGAACCTGCAGCTCCGTTATATCCCGCCGTCTGATTGTTGTTTCCGAAATTGTACCAGGTGGGGTCTGCCGTGAAATCCGTCATCCATTCGTCGACGAGTCCGCCCGAAGGGGAAACTTTGCCGATCAGAATGTCCGCAAGTCCGTCCAGTCCGCCCACACCCGGACGACCGATATGTACGATCGCGTCGATTTCCTCGTCCTCTTTCAGATCGCCGATCTCCATGGGATTGGAAGTATTCGTTATAACGACTACCTTTTCGAACTGCGATTTCACCTGAGCGATAAGCGCTTCTTCGCTGTCGGTAAGCATTAAATAGTGCTTGTAATACTCTTCCTCGGCATCGGCTTCGGGTCCCCCTTCGCCGCCGGACGATTCCTTTTTCAACAGCGCTTTATGATCGTTTTCGGATGCCGTGATCGTCTCGTCCGTCACGCGGGAGGCGTCGCTGCCTTCCCCGCCCTCTCTCGAAAGGACGACAACCGCCACGTCGTCGTAAAGTTCGAAAGAGTTTCTGACCTGACCGTTAAATGTCGTGTCTTCGTCTCCGATTTCGGATGTGTCCGCCTCATAATACGCTTTCAGCGTGGGGTTAACCTTAAAGCCAGCCTCTTCCAATGCGTCCGCCACCGTCGTATCGCTTCCCGTCGAACTGCCGCTGAACGCGCCGGCGCTGTCCGAAGCCCCGATCAGGTTGTCCGAAGTTACGCCGAAAACGCTCACCCATTCCTTGCCGCTCAAGGGAAGCGCGTTCTTTTGGTTCTTCAAAAGGACGTCGCCCTCCTGCGCCAGTTCACGGGTCAACTCTTCCGCCGCCGTTTTGGCTTCTTCCATGGAATCATAGTCGGTATAATATTTACCGGCATAATCGGAAGCCGCATCGGCAAACGCGTACAGCGATGTGCCCAAAGACGTTGCCCCGACGGCCAATGACATCGACAACGCCAGGAGCGATGCCGCTTTTTTAGCCGTCTTTCTCTGTTTAGCCATAAAATTCCTCCTTTTATATTTTTTATCCGCCTCCGGAAAGATACGGATACTTTACGACCATGATTATATCTTCACAGACTGAATTTTTCAAGAGTTATTAAACAAACGGACACAAATCTCCCATATTCTGCCGCCGGTTATTGCAAAACGTAACATTTTTTGCACGATCTGTCATCCCGAACAGGATACCCGTTCCAATCAAAACGCGGCTGTATACCTTCCGGTAACAGCCGCGTTTTATATATCCGGTCAATGTACAAAACCTCATTCGTCGTCAAACAGTACGGTACCGATCTTCCGCAGATAATTCAGATACAGCGCTTTCAGTTCCTGTACCTTATCCCGACTGATGTTGATGGTGACCCCGCCCTTATAATTCAGCAAAATGTCCGTGCGTTCTATCCTTTGAACATATTTCAGATTCACGAGATTGCCCTGATAGACCCGGACGATGTCGAATTCTTCCAGCTTGCTTTCCAACTCCCGCATCGTCATATGGATCTCTATCTGCTCGCCGTCGGACATATAGACATATTGTTTATAGCGAAAGCTCTCGATGTACACGATATCCGCGACGCGAACGCGACGAATCACCGAATTATTCGTCGTTTTCAACGCCACATAACTGTTATTGATGATGCGGGCGTTGATATAAGAGTGCAGCGTATCCTTCAAATCGTGCGTGAAATTGTTCTTGCGGACAAATCCGAACGGACGCACGGGAAATGTTTCGAAAACCTTATCTTCGCGATTTGAAACAAAAATGATGTCCGACGTATTTTCATTTTTTCTGAGCGCCTTTGCCAATTCCACTCCGTTGATTTTCGGCATATCGATATCCAAAAACAGAGCGTCATAACTGCGCCCTTCGCTTTTCATATTGTTGTACAAGGACACGGGGGATACGTATTTGTCACAGGAAACCGAAATTCCGCACGCCGTCAGGATTTTTATGATTTTTGAACAAATGGCTTCGCAGACAATTTCATCGTCGTCGCAAACCGCAAATCTAACTTCTTTGTTCATTTTTCTCCTCCTGCTTCAATTCCAGCATGACTTCAGCCACAAATTCGTTTTCCACGATTGTATAATGCACATAACCGTTGTATTTCTCCACGATGCGCTTGACGATCTTATGTCCGTAGCCATGGTTCACCGCATCGTCCTTTATCGTATTCATCCGCAGCAGACTCTCTCTGTCCGCATCTTCGCGAATCTCATTCTGGACGCTGATATACAAATAATCCATACGCTTTCCGATTTTCAAATCGACCAGATAATCCCGGCCGTCCGTGCGCAGAATCCCCTCTATCGCGTTATCCAGCAAGTTTACCAACACGCGGCATAAGTCGCTGGGCTCAAAGGGCAAAACAGCGGGAATATTGATTTTCGAAACCAACGTTATCCCGTAAGAATTCGCTTTCAGTATTTCCATATTCACAATCGAATTGACAAGCTGATTCCCACAGTTAATAAATCCGCTGAACGTCGAACTCGTATAGCTCTTTTCCATCGAACGGAAATATTCCTTCAAATCGTCGTACCGCCCCTCTTCGAGCATGATTTCCATCACTTTGTTCTGATTCTTCATATCGTGACGGATCGAACGCATCTCCTCTATCGCCTGTTCGGAGATGATGAGCATTTTCTTGTCTGCTTCGAGCAATTTATTCTGCACTTCTAAAATCGTCTTTTCCTTCCGTATCTTGCAGTGGTAATAAATCATCAGATAACTCGTCAGAGATATGATGAAAATTCCCGCAAGCTCTATACAATAATAGGCGTCGAAACGCATACCCGCCGACATCTTCATAATCGTTTTAACGATAATCAACGCAGTCGAAACTATCGTCGTTATCATGATCAGCACTACGGACACCACGGGAATATCGCTGTATTTTTTCAGCGTATATCTGTGTATGACAAAACTGAATGCCACTATCAACAGATCTGCCAAAAAACACACAAATTCCCAATAGACGAAACCCCGGTACACGCTTCTCAAATAACCGCTCAATTCATGCCCGAATTCCGCCATGGTGATCGTCGTTATAAATACCGTGGCGCCTAAGATAAAACGGCTTGTAACGTATGTACGATCAAAAATGCATAAACACAGCAATATCGTCAAAAACCATGCGATCTGAAAGTGTATCCCGGCAACGGCGCGCCAGACGATCGACAATGCGAATAACATCCAGTTGAGAAGCGTGCTTATCAGAAACGCCGCCAAAATGTATCCTATCCCTATTGCAATACTTCTTGCCGTCCTTTTCCAATCGTAAAAAACCCAAACGATGGAAAACGCGCCCGCCAAAAGTTGTAAAATGAAAACTTCATCATATACAATTTTGAAAAAATCAAATATTCTCACGATTCTTCCCCTTAAGGCATTCAATGATTTTTTATTGCACATTATAACAAATGTGCAATAACCGGATCCCGGGATCCGGTTACTCCCTTTATTGAGTTTAACACATTTTATTGCCAAAATCAACCATCTTTTAACAAACCGCAAACTTTTTTTTATGATTTGACAAAAAGAAATCCATAAAGAAAAAGTCACTCTCCTTTCTCCCGTCCAAACTTCAAAACATCCGTTAGTCGCAAACCTGCCCTGAAGATCCTTTCACCCCTCTGTTTCTCCTACAAATTCCCAACATGAGTGTCCATAAAAATATGTGACAGTCGCGAAATAGTTGAAATCTCATGTACGCCTTTCTCCGGAAGCGCAGCCGCCTTTCCGCCAGCGCGCGCTTTTTGTCCCGCAGCTTCTTGTCCACATAACTTGCCGCCTCCTGCTCCGACTTAACCAGCGGGCGGATATTTTTCAAGATATACTGCTTCCGCTCCCAACGCCGTATTTGCCTGCTGTCGTCGTACAGCCGATTGAATTCGCCCGATTTCGTAACGCCCTTATGCGCAGGGCTGGTTTGCGGCTTTTCAACTTCCTTCGGTTCGGTTTCGGAGGGCGTCGTTTCCGTCTTTTCCCGTTCTTCCTCCGTCGGCTCGCCGTCGAAAAAGAACACTTCTTCTTTCTCCCTCGGCCGGTACCTCCTCTCTCGCGGCGTGCGCTGAATGCCCACATAATGACTTCCGTCGTGATACACCTTTGTCTGTCTGTATTTCATTTTTATCCTCCTTTTTGCCCTGCGGCCAAATTTTACAAGTTTATATCTGTACATTGCGGCACAGGTATGCAATCATCGCGCGTTTGAGCTTGCGGATATATTCGTCGCTGTAATTCATCTCCACCGCGACCATCATCGCTTTGCCGTTCCTTATGTACATGCGCACATAAACGTCGTACAGAAGCAGCGGCGCCTTGCGCATCGCGTCGTTGTATGCCC